>CACLQG010000081.1 GCA_902609035.1 uncultured Bacteroidota bacterium | reverse complement strand
GTTTTTGTGTTACCTCTTTGTGGCATCGCTCCTGATAGGCACAATAGTGTTCTAGCTTTTGTTGGATTACCTTAATAGGGATGAATTGCTCTACCATATCTATAACCAAAATTAACAAGTTTTTTGTTTAATTACTCCCTAACTCCAATTATACAAATCAATATTATGAGCAAAAAGAGACAAAAAAAAGTAGAGAAAGAATAACCAGATTAACTAATGGTTTAATTAGTCCGAAAAAGAGAGATTCCTCAAGATTTAGCAAAAGTAAAGCAAAAAAAAACCGCCTTGGTATCAAAGCGGTTTTAAGTTATCTGGTTCGGAGCAGTTTTCGGTTTTGATCCAAAAAACGGAACTCCAAATAAAAGTAAGCATCACGGGGCACTATACGTACCCACTTTTTGTATTTAAAATACCAGCTTGCCCGGATGGATGGGAAACCGCTGGTTAAATAGGCAGCTACAAAAGGGTGCAGATGCAACTGCAACTGTTTCTTTTTGTTGTGCCTGTTCTCGACGACTTTGTCGAGACCTGCGTTGATTTTGTCTATTAAAACAATTGGAGCTTCAACCTCACCATTTTTGTTGGGATTGGGTTCTCTTGTTTTAATACTCATCTCAGGGCGGACCCTTTGACGTGTGATTTGAATTAATCCAAATCGTGAAGGTGGCAGAATTTTATGTTTAGTTCTGTCACTTTCCATCTCTTTGCGGAGATGTTCGAATAATTTTTTTCGATTTTCGTTGGTATTTAGATCGATGAAATCGACTACTATAATACCTCCCATATCTCTCAACCTCAGTTGTCTAGCAACTTCACTGGCAGCAATCAAATTCACCTCCAAGGCAGTTTGCTCTTGGGACTTAGATTTATTCGAACGATTACCACTGTTTACGTCTATTACATGAAATGCCTCGGTATGTTCTATAACCAAGTATGCACCTTTCTGCATAGAGACCGTCTTGCCAAACACAGTTTTGATTTGTCTTTCAATTCCAAAATGATCGAAAATGGGTGAAGTTTTGTTTTTGAAATACTTGACAATGGATTCTTTGTTTGGGGCAATGGTTTTCAAATAGTCCTTTATCTCACTATGCATTTCGGGGTCATCCACATGAATACCAGTAAAATCGTTATCGAAAATATCCCTTAAAATCGAGGAGGATCGATTGATCTCACTGAGAATTTTAGCTGGATAATGGTCTACCTGAGAATATTTTTGACATAAATTTTTCCAACGTCCTAACAATTGTTGTAAATCGGCATCCAGCTCTTTGACCTTATGATCTTTGGCCACAGTTCTAATAATTACGCCAAAACCTTTGGGCTTTATACTTTTTACTAGTTTTTTCAACCGATTTTTCTCGGCATTACTTTCTATTTTTTGAGAAATAGAAATGCGATCTGAAAAGGGAATAAGTACCATAAATCTTCCAGCTAGTGACAATTCAGAGCTAACTCTTGGTCCCTTGGTGGAAATAGGTTCTTTAACAATCTGTACAAGGATTTGTTGTTGGGTCTTTAAATAGTCTTGTATGGAACCGTCTTTTGGTATTTCATTTTCAAAACGAAAATTCTTTAATGAATAGTCTTTGGTTCTACCTGAGCTTACCTGTTTAAAATATTTTAATAAAGTGGGTAGGTTGGGCCCTAGATCGTGATAATGTAAAAAACCATCTTTCTCGTGACCTACGCTAACAAAAGCAGCGTTGAGTCCTGATAAAGGTTTTCTAATTTTAGCAGCATAAATGTCGCCTACTGAAAACTTGTTATTATCAAATTCTTTATTTAGCTCAATTAATTTTCCATCCTTGAGCAGTGCAAAATCAACAGCAGAGGAATTCGATCGTATTATCAATTCTTTATTCACTCTGTTGAATTTTAAGTACGACAGCTTTGAAACTAGTCGTTGTTAAACAATAATTATTCAGGATTTTCCTGAAGATACTGACGGAGCAGTACCAAATGTCAATGAACTTAGGAGAATATTTTTGAGTGTATTTCCAAACACTATTTTTTC
>CACLQG010000080.1 GCA_902609035.1 uncultured Bacteroidota bacterium | reverse complement strand
TAATCAAGAACAAACTAATTTGACTAGCAATAATCAAACTGAAGAATTAAGTGAAAATTCTTATGATTCTGAAAGCACTGAAACAAACACCGACCAAACATTTAGTAGAGAAGAAATGTTGAAATTCATTGTAAATCAAATCATTATTCCTGCATACGATAATCTGGATTCAAGCCTTGGAGATTTAAAAACCTCCTTTGATTTATTTAACACGAATGTTACCGAAGAAAATCTCACGGATTTAAGAA
Source organism: uncultured Bacteroidota bacterium (assembly GCA_902609035.1). The sequence continues at coordinate 1,931 of CACLQG010000080.1, read as the reverse complement.
ATAAGTGGCTTAATTCGTATAAATCTTGGCAACATGTTGAAATGTACAACATAGGAAAAGCTATGGAAACTTATTTTTGGCATAAATCAAATATTTATCCCGTTGACACAACAAGGGTGAATTCAAATGTTGAAAACGCATCATATGATTTAGAAAATCCTAACAACTATTCAGCTCAAGGATTCCCTACAATAGAGTATCTTCTTTATGGTCTTGGGGATGATGCTTCAAAAAACTTGATACAATTAAATGATAACATAAAGAACCGGGATTACCTAGGTGCGATTATTGATGCACTAATTGTTAATACTAAAACTGTTTTAAGGGATTGGAATAGTATCAAAGATGAATTTATTACATCTACTGAAAACAGTGCCTCTTCAAATCTTAATATGATGGTTAATGATTTTATTTATTACTATGAAAAAAATTTCAGAGCAAATAAGTTTGGTATTCCTGGGGGGGTTTTTTCGTCCGTAGAATTACCTGACAGAGTTGAAGGATATTTTAGTGAATCTTTTAGTAAAGAATTAGCCTTGGAGGGCATGACTTCAATTAAAAATTTTTTTAATGGAGTATCATACCAAGACAATGAGGTTAAAGGACATTGCTTAAAATCATATTTGGACTATATAGAATCTGGAAAGGATAAATTACTCTCCAATGAAATCAATGCAAAACTAGATATTGCAGAGAACAGCATCAAAGAATTAGAAAATAATTTTGCAAGCCAGATTAATTCTGACTTAACTACTATATTGAGAACATATGACGACATCCAGGCCACGGTAGTACTTCTAAAAGTAGATATGCTTCAGGTTTTAGATATTAATGTTGACTATGCTGATGCAGATGGTGATTGATCCTACACTCTATTTTAATGCCATTAGTTCATAAGTTTAAATCTTATCTTTTTCAAAATGCAAAACCTGCACCCTTAGCTATTTTTAGGGTTTGTTTTGGTTTTATGATGTTTTTTGGCATCCTCCGATTTTGGGTCAAAGGATGGATTGAAACACTATATATTGAACCTATTTTTCATTTTACTTATTATGGTTTCAGTTGGATAAACGACTGGGGCGTTTATACTTACATTCTTTTTATTGTGTGTGGATTAAGTGCTCTTCTTGTAATGTTAGGACTTTTTTATCGAACAGCCATTATCCTGTTTTTTCTTTCGTTTACTTACATTGAACTTATCGATAAAACGACTTATCTAAACCACTATTACTTTGTCAGTGTGTTATCCTTTCTACTTTGTTTTATTCCCGCCAATGCAACTTTTTCTTTAGATAATTTTAGAAAAAAAATATACTACTCTCATATACCCAGATACTATATTACTACCATTCAAGCATTGATAATAATTGTGTATTTTTACTCAGGGTTGGCTAAAATAAATTCAGATTGGTTAATCAATGCCCAGCCCCTAAGTATTTGGCTTTTTTCAAAATACGATATGCCCCTTTTAGGAGGTTACCTCTTCCAACAATCATGGATGCATTATCTTATGAGCTGGGGAGGCATGTTATATGATTTGAGCATACCATTTATGCTCCTATCAAAAAAATTGAGGTGGTTTGCTTTTACACTGGTATTATTCTTTCATTTATTTACTGCGATTCTCTTTCCTATTGGTATGTTTCCGTATATAATGATACTTTCTACACTCATTTTTTTCTCAGAAGATTTTCATAAAAAAGGTATCACCCTTTTTTATCAGGTTGTAAAAATAATACCCCTATTCAAAACATCAGAAAACAACTTGGTTAAAAGCGAAAAAATAAAAAGTTTTAACAGACCCACAGCTGTTTTACTGGGCCTAGTAATCTTAATTCAAATACTTTTACCTTTTAGATATTTATTATATCCCGGTGAACTTTTCTGGCATGAGCAAGGTTACAGGTTTTCTTGGCGAGTCATGTTAATGG
>CACLQG010000079.1 GCA_902609035.1 uncultured Bacteroidota bacterium | reverse complement strand
TTTTACGAGGCTATAGGTACAAGCAGTATCGATGAAGCTAATGCGATGAGTTTAACCACTCTCGGAGAGGACGGATACCCTCGTGCAAGGGTCGTTTTACTTAAAGATTTTTCGGATGAGGGTTTCGTTTTCTATACCAATTACAGGAGTGAGAAGGGAAAATCACTTTTGAAATATCCAAAAGTAGGATTGTCTTTCTATTGGCCCAGTTTGGAGCGGCAAATTATCGTCAAAGGGTTCGCTAAAAAATTATTTCCAGAAAAATCTGATCAGTATTTTCAATCTCGTCCAAGGGGTAGTCAATTAGGTGCCCATGTATCTCCCCAGAGTGAAGTTATTCCAGACAGGAAGTTTTTGGAAGATGCTCAGACTTCTTTGGAAAAAAAATTTAAGAATAGCGAAATTCCCAGACCACCGCATTGGGGAGGAGTGCTGGTGAGTCCTCACGAAATTGAATTTTGGCAAGGTAGACCCAATCGATTACACGACAGAATATCTTGTTATTTGGTGAATGGCGTAGATTGGAAAGTAAAACGATTGGCTCCCTGATAAATGAAAGAACTCACCATTTTAAGGCATGCAAAATCAAACAGACCCTATGGTGTTGAGGATATTAACAGACCCTTATCTGCAGAGGGAATTGAACGAATTAAAAAAGTTTCACATAATAAAGATGATTTCTTCGTAGATGCAGATGTTATTATTTCTAGTCCAGCTAAAAGAGCCTTACATACTGCTATGATTATGATGAGTGAATTGGATTTACCTCAGGAAAAACTAATTATAGACAGGAATCTTTATACATTTTCAGGTCTCAATGTCATCGATTTTGTGTATGCTCTTGGGGATCATTGGAACAAAGTTGTTATAGTAGGACATAATCCAGCTTTTATAGAGCTCATCAATCATTTCTCTGATTCGGGCATTGATCACCTCAGAACTTCTGGTCTAGCAAAGATCAGCTTTGATGAGGATCAATGGAGTGAAATTAATAATGGTCAAATAATATTGGGTCAAAAAATAAATTATCATTAGGTAAGATGAGTATTCCCTCCAAATATATAAATAGAGAAATCAGCTGGCTTGATTTTAATGCCCGAGTCTTACAGGAAGCCAATGATGAGAATGTCCCCTTGCTAGAGCGTCTTCGTTTTATAGGAATTTTTTCTAATAATTTGGATGAATTCTTCCAGGTAAGGTATGCTACGGTAAAACGAATCGCTCAATCTAGTAAGACTGGTAAAAAAGTTTTTGCGGGTAGAAGTGCTGAGGTATTGCTTAAGGAAATCACAAATAAAGTTATTGAACTACAAGATGAAAGTCTCAACACCCTCAATGGCATCCATAAAGAGATGGAGAAGGAGGACATCTTTTTTATTGATCAAAATGAGGTACAACCCGAACATGAGAAATTTTTAAAGAATTATTTTATTCAAAATGTTAATCCTGGACTGGTCACAGTCATTTTATCTCAGAATAGAGATCAAGACTTAACATCCAACAAGGCTTTTTTGATAGTGACCATGGACTTGGAGGAGCAGGTCAATCGACAAAACGTTTATGCACTGATTGAGATTCCTAGGAACGTCAAAAGATTTGTAGTACTTCCCAAAAAAAATAATGAAAAGCAGTATGTGATAATGTTGGACGATTTGATTCGTTATCATTTTCATATGATTTTTAATTTTTTTAACTACAAAAAAATTCAGGCGCATATGGTGAAAATTACCCGTGATGCTGAATTGGATTTGGAAGAAGATGTATCCAAAAGTTACATTGAAAAAATTACCTTGAGTGTCAAGGATCGGAAAATTAGTGAACCTGTGAGATTGGTTTATGATAAGGAAATTCCTGATCAAACCCTCCGTTTTGTTATCGAAAAACTCAAAATTGATTCTACTGATAGTCTTATCCCCGGCGGAAAGTATCACCAGCGTAGAGATTACATCGACTTTCCAAGTTTGGATCGTCCAGATTTGTTGTATTCCCCTCTTCCTCCTATTCCTATACCTGGCCTAAGTTTGGAAGAAAATATATTGGATGCAATTGATAAAAAAGACTACTTACTTTATTCGCCTTATCAAGATTTTTCTTATGTTATAAAGTTTCTAAGGGAAGCTGCTTTAGATCCTAAGGTCAAGTCGATTAAAATTACAATTTACAGGTTATCAAAGGCTTCTCACATTGCTACTGCCTTAATCAATGCAGCCAAAAATGGTAAAAACGTTTTGGTGCAAATAGAACTTCAAGCACGGTTTGATGAGGAAAATAATATAAATTTTGCGGAACAACTAGAATCAGCTGGGGTACAATTGATTTTTGGAATTCCTGGATTAAAAGTCCACTCCAAAATATGTGTTATTGAAAGAGAACATGACAATAAATACAGA
>CACLQG010000078.1 GCA_902609035.1 uncultured Bacteroidota bacterium | reverse complement strand
TGGTCGCAGCTGATCGTATTTTCAAGATTTTAGGAACAGAGAGTCATATAGCGGATAAGGGACATTGGCAGCCCGAACATATAGAAGGTAAAATTTTAATCAAAAACTTAAGTTTCTCTTATTTACACGGCGAGGAGGTCATTCATAGAATTGATTTGGAAATACAACCTGGAGAAAAAATTGCAATTGTAGGAGCTACTGGTGCAGGAAAATCTACTTTAATTAACCTTCTTTCGCGTTTATATGAATTTGAGGAAGGAGAAATTTTTATTGACGATCACTCTATTAAAGATTTTACAATTAGATCTTTACGTCAACACCTAGGCATTGTACTCCAAGATGTATTTCTATTTGCCGATACCATTTATAATAATATTACGTTGCATAATCCGAATGTAACCAGAGAAATGGTATACAAAGCAGCAAAAAAGATAGGTGTGCATGAATTTATTGAATCCCTTCCTGGAGGATATGATTACAATGTGAAAGAGCGAGGAGTTATGCTTTCCTCAGGACAGCGCCAATTAATTGCATTTTTAAGGGTTTATATTTCCAACCCCAGTATATTGATATTAGATGAGGCTACATCATCTATCGATTCCCATTCAGAAGAATTGATCAAAAATGCAACTCATAAAATCACTTCCAATAAGACCTCTATTTTGATTGCTCACCGATTGTCAACGATAAAAAATGCGGATCGTATTGTAGTCATGGACTCTGGTAACATTGTAGAGGTGGGAAAGCACAAGGAACTATTAAAGATCAAAGATGGTTTTTATGCCCAGTTGTATAAGATTGACTTTCTAGAGGAAGCCGTTTGACCTAAATAGAGAGGTCTTCTGTCAATAACCTTCTTAGGTCATCAATGTTTTTGAACTTACAAAATTCACCATCCTTAACATAGGATATTTTTCCTGTTTGCTCCGAAATTACTAATACAAGGGCATCTGTTTTTTCGCTCACACCAATAGCAGCTTTATGTCGGAGTCCAAATCTAGCAGGTATAGAGCTTGATTCAGAAACGGGAAGTACCACTCTTGTAGATTTTATAAAGTTATTTTTGATCACGATGGCACCATCGTGAAGCGGACTGTTCTTGAAAAAGATGGTTTCCAATATTTGAGCACTAATTTCAATATTGGCCTTGTCTCCTGTATTTTTTAGAAAATCAAGATTGTTCTCTCTTTCAAACACTATAATGGCTCCAGTTTTTTCACTGGCCATTTTATCACAGGCACTAAGTAAGGGGGTTAAATCTACTTTTAACAATTCTTGATCTTGATTGAGAAATCTGAAATAACGAATTACATTCCTTCTGGATGCAAAATTTGTAGACCCAATCAATAGTAGGAATTTTCTTATTTCTTGTTGAAAAACCACTATTAGGGCGAAAAAACCTACACTGATGAATTTTCCCAAGATATTACTCAAAACATCGAGGTTGAGGATGTCTGTTAGTTTCCAAATCAAGTAAAATATTACAATTCCAATGAAAATATTTATTGCTACTGTGCCTTTCACTAAGCGATAAACGTAAAAAAGAAGTAGTGCCACCAGAAGAACATCGACAATATCGATGAAGGTAATGTCGAGAAAATCAATTTTATCCACTAATCCTGTTTTTGTAAAATTAGGAAACTATTGCAGGGCTTGCAATAATTCTATGCATTCTTTAGCTTCTTTTATATCGTGAACCCTTAGAATATTAGCCCCTTTGATTATGGCTGCGGTATGGAGCACAGTGGTACCATTGAGTGCTTGGTCGGGGGTAGTTTCCAGTTTTTTATAAATCATTGATTTCCTAGAAACGCCTACCAATAGCGGTTGATCTAGAGTTTGGAACAACTCTAAGTTCTTTATCAACTCATAGTTGTGTTGGAGTGTTTTTCCAAAACCAAAGCCAGGATCAATGATAACATCGTTGATGCCCATACTGTAGGCCTGTTGAATTTTTTCAGAAAAGTAATACAAGACTTCCTGCACCACATTTTTATAGACTGGGTATTTATGCATTTCTTTGGGTTGTCCCTGAATGTGCATAAGAACATATGGAGCGCTGAACTTCCCAACAGTTTCCATCATTGCGGGGTCAAATTGGCCTCCTGAGATGTCGTTGATCATGGAGGCACCTCTTGATAAGGAACCTTTAGCTATAGAAGCTCGATAGGTGTCTATGGAAAAATGATTATTAGGAAACCTTTCGATAAGTTTTTCCAGTATTGGGTAGAGTCTTTTTTTCTCCTTCTCTTCACTTACTTCATCTGCACCTGGCCTGGTACTGCAGGCGCCAAGATCAATTAAAAAAGCCCCGTCAATAATCATTTTTTCAGTCTGGGTGAGTGCACGATCTATTGAATTGAATTTTCCACCATCATAAAACGAATCTGGAGTCAAATT
>CACLQG010000077.1 GCA_902609035.1 uncultured Bacteroidota bacterium | reverse complement strand
GGTAACATTTAGATTCTGAGCCTGAAGTAATTTGGCCAGTGATGCAGCAATGATTCCTTTTCCTAAAGATGAAGTAACTCCTCCAGTTACAAAAATGTACTTTATTTCCGGCATCCGGTTTGATCTCTATATTTACTAACCGGGCTCAAATTTACAAAATCCTTGACTACTTTTAATGCAATTGTATTATTTCTTAAGCTCCAAAATATCATAATCTTCATGTTGGAGCAAAAAATAACCTATATTATGAAAACCTTTATAATGTTTTTGATACAAAAAGCGATTTTCTTCATAATCGATCTCACCAATCTGATCCATTAATTTAAAATCACCTGAGTAGGCTTTTCTTAAAATCAAATCCATAGTGAAGTCATATGCACGTATTGCAATTCGGTTCGGTGGTTTTCCAAAAACCTTGATGTAGTAATTTTGAAAATGATTGTATTCCCCAAGTTTTAGGGGCAATCTATCAGAGGTATAGGTAAATTGAAGATCCCCCAATTGCTTTAGGGATAAATTATTATTTTCATAAACATTACCACGATAAGTGGTGAATAACTGAACTGACTTCTGCTCAGACAGCTGAGCACTCATCTGAGAACTGGCACTTGATATCAATGAGAAATCTTGACTTTCAAGTATGACCTTGTTGGGGAGGGTGTCTACCAAGAGGGAATCAACCAAATCTGGCAAGAGGTAGTTATTTTTTTCAGGACGTAAAACAATTGCCTCAGGAAACATTTTTAAAAGGTCTTTTTCAGTAGGACGATTTAAGGAGTCTACTACCAAAACAATATTGTCCTCCCGATTCAGTGTCTTATCCAAATAATCATACATTCTTTTTCTCAGAAAATCTTTGGGGGTAACCGACTGGTAAACTGCTTCACGCAAAGCAACTGGATTAGTAGAAAGGGGTGCAAATTTAGGAATTTTACTTACTTCTTTTTTAGTTGATAAATAATTAAAGTTGGAGGGTATAAGTGGACCGATAATGGCATCGGTTTTAGAAAAGTCATTATTAGTAACAATTTCGTTAACCTTATATATGCTGTTTTGAGTATCGAAAACATTGAGCTTTACGGATAAACCATAACGACTAAGGGTATCTATAGCCAACAATACACCAGAGTAGAAATCGGTAGAAAGGGTGTGTAAATTACGGCTTTGCAACAATCGCTGAGTGTCCTCAATGGAATCAAATTCTATATCCTTAGCCTTAAAAGGTAACATTAACGCCAATTGAATTTCCCGTGTTTCTTTTATTGAATCCAATAGAGAAAGCCGCTCCACCAATAAGCCATCCTGAATCTTAAGCTCGCCCTTAACCTCACCTGGAACACGCAAAATCATTCCATCCTGTATTCCTAGTTCTAACAAATTAGGATTTAGAGAATCCAAGACCATTTTCGTTACCCCTAATTTTTTTTCAATCCTATAGTAACCCTCTTTGGGAAGTACTCTGTAATAGTTGTAATTGCTGTCCCAAACTGGTTCAACTGATTGACTTACGCTTTGGTTCATTGTGTCGCTTATAGTCTCACTTATCCTTTGTCTCACCACCATAGGCACACGGATTTCTTGACCTTCTTTTAGACCTTTTTTGATTTCGGGGTTTAAGGCTTCCAACTCAGGAATTGTTATTTGAAGATTATAAGCAATTCGCCATTTGGTCTCTTTGGGTTTTACAATATAAGGTTGAGTACTTTTGTCTACCTTTGGGAACTCCTTGACTTTTTCTTCAACATCCTTGGGGTAAACAGGAATCCTTAATACCATACGTTTTCTCAAACCCACTTTTTTCAATATGGAGTTGTATTCATTAAGCTGTTCTTCATTTATATTATACTTTCGGGTAATTCCAAAGGTGGTTTCTCTTTTCTTGACTTTGTGGTAAATAAACTTAATTGGAATTTCCTGCGCATTGGAAAAATGAATCCCAAACAGAATAAGGATAACAAAAAGAATTTTATTTGTTTTCAATTGTTTGTTTCATCATTACTATTCCCATTCAATAGTGGCAGGAGGTTTTGAACTGATGTCATACACCACTCGATTGACTCCTTTCACTTTATTGATGATCTCATTGGACATTTTTTGTAAAAAAGCATAGGGTAAATCAACCCAATCTGCAGTCATCCCGTCAGTGGATTGTACAGCACGAAGGGCAACACACTTTTCATAGGTTCGCTCGTCACCCATTACCCCTACACTATTTACTGGAAGAAGAATTGCACCAGCTTGCCAAACCTGATTATATAAACCCCAAGATTTCAAACCATTGATAAAAATAGCATCTACCTCTTGAAGCAAGTGAACTTTCTCTGCTGTAATATCTCCCAATATTCTGATACCCAGTCCCGGTCCTGGAAAAGGGTGTCGTCCCAACAATTCAGGGTCAATTCCAATACTGGCACCTACCCTTCTCACTTCGTCTTTGAAC
>CACLQG010000076.1 GCA_902609035.1 uncultured Bacteroidota bacterium | reverse complement strand
CTCGAATACGTTTATTCAAATATTTGAGATAAAAAGTATTATTTTCTAAAAAATGTATATTGGTGGCTTCACAATCCGAACTTGTTTTATCTGAGTTTTGGGTGGAATTATCTTTTTCTAAATTCCAAGATCCAAGAAGTGCATCGGGGTACTTACTGAGATTCGAACTTAAAATTGTGTTATAGTCTTGAGAATTTTCGCTTGGATTGTCGTCTTTTGAGCAGGCCATTAATATTAATAGTGGCATGCAATAAAGTAAAGGACAGAAATATATTCTTTGGTTAAAATTATTCATTACCTCTAAATTTACATATTTCATGCCAAATCATCTATTTTAAAAAACATTATGATTTTTTTAGAGTTTCTAAGGATTTCAAAGGATAAGAGGTTTACTATAACGGTACGTTTTTTAAAATGATTACTTTTATATTGTATAGCCTAGTACATGAAAAAACATATCCTGATTACGCTTATAGTTTTTTTACCCAAATATCTTTTGGGTCAATCTATTTTTCAAAAGTATCAAAACAATAAGGAGGTAACCTATGTAAGTATCAGTCCAAAAATATTTCAATTGTTAGGTAGTATGTCTTTGTCTAATTCCGACCCTGAAGCGAATGAGTTGTTAGAGATGATAAATGGGATTAAGAGTTTTAAAGCATTAATTACAAGGATCGATTCTATAAGTGATGAAATAAATCTATGGGTAAAGGGTGAAGCCAATTTGAGAGGTCTTGACTTGAAGGTATCCATGCAAGAGTCGGATATGGATTTTAGCGTTTATCTTAAGGAGGGACAAGTGGAAGGAGAATTTGAAAGTCTATTAATGTTTTCAAAGGGAGTTTCGAGGGTAATACCCGAAGCACAAACCAATGTTAAGAACACAGAGGCTTTGGTTCTGTTAATTGAAGGAAAAATAGAATTGGATAAAATTGTAAAATTGATTGAAAAGATGGATTTACCTGGAGGTGATCAATTAAAAATGGCCGGAATTTGACTCTTTCCCTTAGGTTACTCCAATATAGTTAGATGGGGTAATTTCTTTTAACTCTTCCTTTATTTTTTGATCTACTTCGAGATTCTCTATAAATTTATGAATGACTTTTTTATCGATTTTACTATTAGTTCTAGTTAATTCTTTAAGAGCCTCGTAGGGACTAGGAAATTTCTCTCTCCTCAATATAGTTTGTATTGCCTCAGCAACTACTGACCAATTTTCGTTTAGGTCTTTTTCAATCTTGGTTGGATTGACAGTTAATTTTTTGATGCCTTTAAGCATGGATTTTAAGGCAATCAAAATATGTCCGAATGGCACTCCAATATTTCTTAAAACTGTACTGTCTGTAAGGTCTCTTTGCAGTCTTGAAATGGGGAGTTTAGTCGAAAAGAAATTGAGAAGGGCATTGGCAATTCCCAAATTACCCTCAGCATTTTCAAAGTCAATAGGATTTACTTTGTGAGGCATGGCAGAGGAGCCTACCTCATTTTCTTGGATAATTTGTTTGAAATAATCCATGGAAATATAGGTCCAAATATCTCTGTTGAAATCAATAAAAATGATATTGATCCTTTTCAATGCATCACATAGTGCTGCCAAACTGTCGTAATGTTCAATTTGAGTTGTAGGGAATGAGTAATCAAGTTCCAAATTTTTTTCTACAAAATTTTTCCCAAAGTTTTTCCAGTTGACGGCTGGATACGCAACATTATGGGCGTTAAAGTTACCAGTAGCCCCTGCAAATTTAGCAGCATTCTGCACTTGTATTAGACTGGCTTTTTGGATCTCCAATCGATTAGAAAATACAGCAATCTCTTTACCTAATAGGGTAGGAGATGCAGGTTGACCATGGGTCCTAGATAACATGGGGGTTTTAGCGCATTCCTCTGAGAGGACTGATAAGGCTTCCAGAACTTCCTCCAAATTTGGAAGGTATATCTTGATTAGCGCTTCCTTTATAGATAGTGGAATAGCAGTGTTATTGATGTCTTGGGAGGTAAGTCCGAAATGAATAAATTCTTTGTATTTACCCAAATCCAACTTATCAAATTCTTTTTTTATAAAGTATTCAACGGCTTTTACGTCATGGTTAGTGATTTTTTCGATTTCTTTGACTTCCTTTGCATCCTCCTCAGAAAAATGCCTGTATATACTTCTCAAATCATCGTAAACAGCTATATTAATATGCTCCAGTTCAGGCAATGGTATTTCACAAAGTGCTATAAAATACTCAATTTCAACCCTTACTCTGTAATGGATAAGTGCTTCTTCAGAGAAATATTGAGATAAAGCTTTTGTTTTCCCGCGATATCGCCCATCTATAGGTGAAATTGCATTTAATTGACTGATTTTCATACATCTGTTAATGTTTGTAAAGATAAAGCTTCTTGTCTAAAATTAAGTTTAAAATCTTGAGATTTGCCTCACCAAGGATTAAAATCCAGGTCTGATATTGGGTATTTTTTTGATTATGGCTCTTATATATGTTCTATCCAAGG
>CACLQG010000075.1 GCA_902609035.1 uncultured Bacteroidota bacterium | reverse complement strand
AAAAAAAAAATTTAAGGATTGATACTTTAATTAAAAGAAACACTTTTAATATAAGCAAAAGAAATAATAATTCTATAACAAAATATTACTAGCAAAATCTCTCACACGATTTAGCTCCTTAGAGCAATCCAATTATTCGTTTCAATTTTAAGTAAGTTTTTAAAAATATGGATTTCAGTTGCAAATCCAGCGACCTTTTTTAAAGTTTAAATAATATAAAATCATCAAAAAAACCAGTCCACAAGAGATAACTTACAACTAGTAATGGAGTTTTCATATACAACTGTGGCACCCCAAAAAATTAAATGTGATTGAAAAAATCATAATTTAATACTCACGAAATCGGGCCTTAAGGTAATAATAAATGACTCATGTTAAGATGAGAATGATGAGATTTAGAGTTTTATGCAAATAATAAATCCAATACTATGTTTTTTATTAATTTTAATTTAATTTTCAAACTATGAAATACTTTTTTTTAGCATTTACAATTATATTAATTTTTGTTTCTTGCTCTAGTTCTGAAACTGACGATTCTTCAATTTTATCAGATAATCTTTCACCACAAGATTCCTCTTCTAATGAAACTTCATCTAGTGAAGAAAATAATCAATCTGACGCTAGTGAGACAGAAACTAATGAATCACAAAGTAGTGAATCTGAAAGTACTGAAAATAACGAATCACAGGAGAATCAATCTGTAAATTCAGAAAATAATAATGAATCACAAGATAATCAATCAGAAAATTTTCAGTCTGACGAAGGATTAAATAAAGGAGGCTCTTCTACACCCTCTAAATGCAGTAATTTTATTGGAAATGGCCCAGATTTCGAGTGGATTAAATCTGTAGAAGGATCTCAGGAAGAGGCTCATGCACATTTTATATTTACCACAAATGATAATGGATATATTCAAGTTGGTGAAACAGGTTTTTTAGATAACAATACTGCAAAAATATTAGTGGCAAAAACAAATTCCCAAGGAGATTTAATTTGGAAGAAAGAGTTTGGCGATCCAGGACATAATCTTGGAAACTCAGTAATTGAAGTCAGTGACGGATATATAGTTACTGGTGCCCTAAATAAAAATTCTACAGTTATAAAACTTGACAAGTCAAATGGAGATCTAAAATGGTTAAAGACTTATGATAATGGGGGAAATGATGCCATTGAGCATATTGTTGAGACCTCAGATGGATTAGTTGCTGTTGGATATATTAATGCAGTTGATGAGAATAACACCTTTTATACTGAGGGTACAGGGTATATTACTTTAATTGATTCTGAGGGAAATAAAACTTCTGGAAAAAATCTTGACACAAAAATGTCCCATGGGTATAGGGTTTATCGAATTAATGACAATTTAATTATATCAGGTTTGACCCCTGGAGCGGAGGATTATGCTCTGATGAAGACCAATTTGAGTGGAGATCAAGTTTGGATTAAAACATATGGTGGAGAGAGTAATGATCATTGTTTTGCTATGGATATTAGTAATGACAATTCAATTTATTTATCTGGACATACTCTCTCAGGTGTTCAAAATTGGGATTCATACACTATGAAAATAGATCAAGACGGAAATAAATTATGGGAGAAAAAAAGAGGGAATCCCAGGGGATTTAATCCATTGTATATTCATGATGAAGTTTGGGATCTCAAAGCCACTCCTGATGGAGGATGTATAATTGTGGCTGGGACAGGTGACGAATATGAATATTCTGAAACTTGTGAAGGTTCAGATAAATCAGATCAGTGGCATGTTTATCTTATTAAATTCTCAGCAAATGGAGACATTCAGTGGGATAAAACATATTATCCAGATGGTGGTGACTGGGCTGGTGAGGCCATTGACTTAACACCCGATGGTGGTGCAATTGTTGCTGTTGACAATAGTGTTTTTGGTTTTCTAAAAATAGCACCATTTTAACCCATAATTGTGGTTTTTTGGTTAATATTTTAATCATTAATAATGACGGCTAAGTGGACATTCTCCTTTTCAAACTATGATAACTTTTGTCCTCTCAATCAAGAGTGCTTTGTTTGAACTTTTCATACTATTAAGTCTAAGTCAAAATGTGTTATATTAATTTTAACTTGTTGTGTGCTAAAAATAATTACTAAAAATTGAATAAATACTTTATATACTTTATATTGTTTTATTTGTCAATAGAATTTTCATATTCTCAAAGTGGATCTATAGAATTTAATACTGGTGGTTTTTCTTTTATTCCAATATTCACATCTGATAAACCTCATATGATTTTTAGAGGGAGTACAAATAATAAAAAACGACTAAGCTTAAATTTGATTCACTTGATAATGTTAGATGGTTTAACTCCTAGTAATTATATGTTGACTGCCAGGTATAAAATATTTGTTAAAAAGTTTAACCTCTCCATAGGTACTGAGCTCCCAGGAGGCTATAGGGTTTTAAAAAATGAGGAGTATAAATCAAGAAATGTTCATGAAATCAGGTCATCATATCTTATTAACTCTAAAACCAAATTATCCTTTTTATACATGCATGGTCAGGGTAGAAACTTTAAGATGAATAATAATTTTTAC
>CACLQG010000074.1 GCA_902609035.1 uncultured Bacteroidota bacterium | reverse complement strand
CTGAAAGGTCGCCCATTTTTCCCCTATTGTTTTGATCGTCTTGATTCTACCATTGGGATATTGAAAATTGAATTGCATCTCTTCAGGCAATTCATTGCGATCATCTATGTATAATGAAATAATTACATACTCCTCATTCAACAAAGGAAAAACATCAGGTTGGGACCATACATTTTCTTCCATTTTTCGGCAATTTACACACGCCCAACCAGTAAAATCTAATAAAATAGGTTTGTCATTCGCTTGGGCAAAAGCCTTTCCTTCTTCATAATCTTTAAAACAGTTTAGACCTAATGGACATTCTGAATCAGAGTGATAAATACTATAAAAAACGGGGGGTGGAAACCCACTCAGCAAGGTTAATTGTCCATTTTGATTTTTCCACAAACCAGGAATTAAATAGAAGATAAACAACAGCACCAAAAAAGTAAAAAAGCGTTGAAACTTGGAAATCTTTACCCCTTTTACGTCATGTGGAAAACTCAACCATCCCATGAGGTAGACAAATAAGAGTAGGGATATTACAACCCATATTCCTATAAAAATCTCACGTTTTAGGAGGCCCCAATGAGCTACCAAGTCGGCATTAGATAAAAACTTAATTGCCAGCGCCAGTTCCAAAAAACCCAATGTTCCTTTTACTTTGGTCATCCACCCCCCAGATTTAGGTATAGATTTGAGGACATTGGGAAACAGTGCCAACAGTCCAAAAGGTAAAGCCAAAGCTAAACCAAAACCTGCCATACCAATAGTCAATTGGTTAGCACCTCCCTCGGACGTCAGCGATCCCGCCAATAGCGACCCCAATATAGGCCCAGTACATGAGAAAGAAACAATCGCCAAAGTTAGCGCCATAAAGAAGATGCCCAGTACACCTCTGTTGGAAGAGGCACTATCAGAGTGATTCCCCCAGCTGCTGGGAAGCGTCAATTCGTAATAGCCAAAAAATGAAAAGGCGAAAAAGACAAATACAGCAAAAAAGAGCAGGTTCATTACAATATTGGTAGATAGGGTATTGAGTATTTGCGGGTCTAGCGCATCCAAAAAGTGAAAGGGCAAACTCAACATTACATATATCAAAAGAATAAAAAAGCCGTAAAGTAATGCTCGTCCCACCCCTTTACGTTGGTTTGCACTTTGTTTCAGGAAAAAAGAAACGGTGAGCGGAATCATAGGAAAAATACAGGGTGTAAGTAAGGCAATCAGACCGCCAATAAAACCCAAAAGAAATAAATTGAATAGAGGGTTATCAATTTTTTGGTCTAGATTTTGAACCAATAGTTCCTTATTTTTTAGCTGTAATTGTAAGGCTACTGATTGCTCTAAACTTTTCGAATCAATGGTTTTTTGTTCTTTAGCTCCTGCTTGGGACGGATCCAAAACAAAACGGAAAGGCTCATTTCTGAAAATACAGAGTTTATCATCGCACGCTTGAAATTGTATATGCCCTGAAATTGAACCAATTTCAGGCTGAAGTAATCGGATTTTTTGGCGGAAAGTCGCATTGTCATCAAACCAAGATAAATCCATTTCAAAAATAGGGTCATAGGCAGTGATGGTATTACCTTCATCTATTTTACCCATTAATTGGAAATCAATCCCTACCCCTTCAAACTGAAATTCTGTGGGCAAGGGTCCCTCTTTGGGAAGGTTTTGAGAATACAAATGCCATTTAGGTTCTATGCTGGCTGTGAACTCCAAAATAAACTCAACTTCAGTTATCTTTTGAAAGTCAGTTTTCCATACCACTGGGTTTTGTGCCTGAAGGCCCAACGTCCAAATAAACAAGACTACAAACCCTTTTTTAATCACCGTATTGTATTAACCATTTATCTTTTGTTTTCTCATCAGCCAAAAAACGTTGATCAGCTCTTTTGCCGATTACCCATACAATGTCCTCTCCCGAACAAAGTAACCATTGGGACTCTTTGTCTAAAAGGGAAAACTTTTCGTCTTTAAAATACTTACTCAACTTCTTCTTTCCCTTTAGACCGATAGGATAAAAATAATCACTTTGTTTCCATTTTCTCAAGTTCAAAGGAAACTTTAATTTTTGCTTATCCAACAATAGGTTCTTGGGATCCCCTTTTTGAAAAGTTTTTTTGTGGGAAAAATTAAGTTGAATGGGTAGGGAAATAGATGAAGTTTCATTGTCAACATAAAAGGTGTTTTCTTGAGATTCTACAGCAGGTTTCAATAAGAAATCCTCCCTGTCTTTGACCAGTCTGTGAGAGGCAGAAAAAAGTTGTTTACCGCTCTGAGACTGCATCATTTGTTTCAGTTCGATTGTATTTCTAAAACCATAGGGGGCAAACAAAGCATGCAAGAAATAGTCTTTGATTGATAGACCCTCCAAGCTTTTTATTGAAATTTTAAATCCAGAATTATAAGGTGTAAAATTTTTATTTTTGAAGTCCTCTATAATCTCATCTAATACTGCTTGTGCCCTGCCTAAATATTTTAATGTTTCTTGAAACTGCTTATCAAAATTGGGGTCTATTTTTTTCCAAAGTGGAATGACCTCATGTCGCAAAGCATTTCTGAGATAATAGGTTTCTGCATTGGAACTGTCCTCTCGCCATTTTATATTATTCTTTTGGGCATATTGCATGATATCGACTCTAGAAAAAGGCAACATCGGACGTAAGATTTTTCCTCTACGTTCGGGAATCCCCAGCAATCCCTTGAGTCCCGTTCCGCGCATAGCATTGATCATAAAAGTTTCAAGGGCATCGTTGGT
>CACLQG010000073.1 GCA_902609035.1 uncultured Bacteroidota bacterium | reverse complement strand
TTGATCAAATATTGGCAAAAAAATAAAAACCAGTTCAAAACGTTTATCAAAGCATTGGTGGGGGTTAAAGAAACTGATGTGAAAACTATTATAATCCAGCTCAAAGAATTTATGTTTTGCCCCTGTGACATCAAAGCTGAGGAAATGGCAGATGCCATAAGTATATTTAAGGGAGAGGTACCAGAAAATTATTTTGAAGATGGCACATGGTCACTAGACGATGAAACTGTGCCCCGACAAGTTTATGAACTTTTAAGATTTTTTGTAACCCTACCCGAATTTCAATTGAAATAAAGATGAAGCGCCACAAAACTAACGAGTTATACCTAAAATCTCATGATCGAGAGCATGCTTATTGGGACCGTCGTGGTTTTATGAGAACGCTTGGAATGTTAGGAGCCAGTGCCATCTCATATGGGAACAGCACCCTGTCGGTAGTCGAATCACCACTTTTGAACCAAGCCCTTTCCGATGCCTACTCCGATCGTATTTTATTACTTATTCGACTCAAAGGTGGAAACGATGGACTTAACACTATCGTACCCTTGTATGATTTTGACCTCTATGCTAACAAACGACCCAAAATTCATATTCCAGAAAATAACCTTTATAAACTCAACGATGATTTTGGTATGCCCTATTTTATGAACTCCGTGGGTCCGATGTGGGGTGAGGGCGCCATGAAAGTTATCCATGGTGTGGGCTATGAAAATCAAAACTTATCCCATTTTAAATCCTCCGAAATTTGGGCGACGACCACTCCAGATAGTGAGATCAGTTCCGGTTGGATGGGTAGATACTATGAGGGAAAGTATGGGGATTTTGTAAACAACCCTCCTCAAAAACCTTTGGCCATTCAAATCGGTAGTGGGGGTGATATGATTTTTGATGGAGACCTCACCAGTTATTCTTTCTCGGTTTCTAGTCCGCAACGCCTTAAAAGAGTAGCTGAAAACGGAACGCTATTCGATAATCTAAACAACGTGAATAACCTTCACGGCGAACAAGTTTCCTTTTTAAGGGAAGCGTCAAACACCACCTTCCGTTATGCCTCGGTGATCAATGAGGCTTATGAAAAATCAAAAGCATTTGATTCTTATACCAATGATAATTTTGATTTACAAATGAGTTTGGTTTCTCGATTTATCAAAGGGGGTCTGGGAACAAAAGTATATATGGTTACTTTGGGCGGATTTGATACTCATGCCAATCAACCTAATCGCCATGAAACCTTGATGCGAAAACTTACAAATGCAATCCAAACTTTCTATAAAGATTTGGAGGCATTTGGGATTGCCAATAAAGTTCTTTCTATGACTTTTTCAGAATTTGGTCGACGGGTAGCCGAAAATGGTTCCAGTGGAACAGACCACGGCTCTGCAGCTCCCATAATGCTTTTTGGGCCTGCACTTAATGGCAGTGGATTTATAGCAGAACACCCAGACCTTAGAGCATTAGACAATAAAGGTAATATGGCCAATAGTGTCGATTTCAGATCGGTCTATGCCTCAGTACTTAAGAACTGGCTCTGTGCAGACCCTTCAGAGGTCAATGATGCTATTGTTGGACCCAATACCGATATTTTGGGGCTGGGGCTGGGTTGTGATGGATCAGAAAAACTGCCTACGACCCAAGATCCATTATTACCACTTCATGCAGTAGTAAATGGTGATCAAGGGGTAAGTTTATATCTCTCTATCACCCAAAGCTCTAAAATAGAAATCAATGTCTTTGACATTTTGGGAAGAAAAGTAGGAGCCACAATCACCTCCCATTTAAATTCGGGTCAGCACAACCTGTCATTGATGGATCTTGAACGTCACCGACTTCCTCCAGGGCAGTATTTTTACAAAATAATGGTTAAC
Organism: uncultured Bacteroidota bacterium; assembly: GCA_902609035.1. Next base: position 890 of record CACLQG010000073.1, on the reverse strand, counting down.
GGAGAAAAAACGTATAGTAAATCCTTTTTGGTTGAATAAGCTAATCGGCCTACCCCTTTATTTTTTCAAATACCTCCTCCACCATTAAACCGAGCTCTAGTGCATCTTGATGAGACCATAGTTCACTTTCTGTTTTCTCTGTTAGGATACATCGGTTTACTTCTTCGATTTGAGGAATGTAACCATTCCCTTCAAAAGGGAAATCCTCTTGGATAGATTCACCTGCTTGAATCAATTCAACTTTCTGAGTATTGTGCCAGCGTCCATGAAGTAAAACTTCTCCATCAGTTCCTCCTATTTTGGCATTGTTGTCACTCTCATTGGCAATACCACAATACAAGACTGCTTGGGCATTGTCATATTGGAGTATCATTGATGTTTGAATGTCCACACCTGTTGGGGCAAATATCGACTGCGCTTTTATATTTTTGGGCCTTCCCAAAATCAGATATGCTAAGAATAGTGGATATACTCCGATGTCCAGCAAAACACCTCCCCCTTTTTTGGGATCCATCAAGCGGTGATAGTTGTCTATATTCATTAGATAAAACGAAAATTCGGCATACAAAAACCTAGGAACACCAATTTTACCACTGGTTATCCACTCTTTAGCTTTCCGAATGGCAGGATTAAAACGTGACCATAAGCCTTCCATTAAAAAACAATTTTGTTTTTTGGCCAGACCAATCATCATACTTATTTCCTTGGGATTGAGACCCAAAGGTTTTTCGCACAGGACCCCTTTTCCCGCTTCTAGCGCTTCAATTGTCATCGATATGTGGTTTTGGTTTAGACTGGCGATATAAATAATCTCCACCTCGGGGTCGTGGTACAAATCGGTATAGGAATCATAGGCATTTTGTCCTTCAAATTCTTTTTGAAAAGTTTTT
>CACLQG010000072.1 GCA_902609035.1 uncultured Bacteroidota bacterium | reverse complement strand
AGGCGTTTTTTAACCTAACTATTTTTTCTCTCCTTTTGATAGTTTTTTCCTAATTTAGTATTGAAGGATGACAAGGATTTAGATGCAAGGATTGACAACTATTACTTTTTTTAAATTTCGTAAAAATAAACGCTGGGCATTCGCTCAAATGGGCCTTGCACCAACTAAAATTTCACAAAACAAGGGACTTAGGTTTTTTAAACTCATGGGAACTGGAGGTGGAAATGGATTCAGTCTTTGGCCAGATTTTGGAACTTATGCCTTTTTAGGTGTTTGGGACAATAAAAAATCAGCAGATAATTTTTTAAAACACAACCCGATTATCAAAACCTATCACAAGAAATCTTTCTCAATTAGAACTATAAAAATGTTGCCGGTAAAAAGTCACGGATTTTGGAGTGGTAAAAATCCCTTTGTAGAGCAAAACCTGAATAAAAATTACTCTAACATGCCTGTGGCCGTTATTACGCGAGCCACATTACGACCTTCACGACTACTTCCTTTTTGGAAATCTGTACCTGCTGCAAGTGCCGCAATCGAAAATGCTTCTGGGGTACAATTTTTTAAAGGGATTGGAGAATGGCCCTTTGTCCAACAAGCTACCCTTAGTCTTTGGGACAGTTTTGAGTCTGTAAAGGAATTCGCCTACAGGGGAAAGACCCATTCAGAAATCATCAAAAAAACAAGAAATCAAAAATGGTATAGTGAAGACCTATTTGCCCGATTTCATGTGATTTCAGATAGTGGATTTGTAAACCCTTCCTGAACAAAATGAGTAATTTATGAAAACAGCCATTGTCATTGGAGCAGGTATAGGAGGGATTGCCGCTGCATTACGCTTGTCAAAAAAAGGCTATAGGGTAACCGTTTTTGAAAACAACGATTATCCTGGAGGTAAACTAAGTGCTTTCAAAATGGGAGAGTATCGATTTGACGCAGGACCATCTCTTTTTACCATGCCACAATTTGTAAATGAATTATTTGAACTTCACGATGAGAATGCTAGCGATTTCTTTACTTATAAAAAGAAAAAAATTGCCTGTGAGTATTTTTGGGAAGACAAAACACGAGTTACTGCATATGCCGACCCAAAACTTTTTCTTGAAGAAGTCCAAAATAAATTGGGTGTAAAAGCCACTTTATTGGAAAAATACCTCCAGCGAGCTAAGAAAAAATTTGATTTGACCGCCCCTCTTTTTTTAAATCAATCCCTTCATAAACTCAAAGGTTTCTTAAATACAAAAACACTTAAAGCGCTGCTCAATCTAAATCTTTACGAAATCAACCAAAACCTGCACACCGTAAATGCACGTCAGCTTAAGGAACCTCATTTAGTTCAGATGTATGACCGCTTCGCTACGTATAATGGTTCCTCTCCGTTTCAAACCCCTGGTATTATGACACTGGTCCAACACCTTGAACAGGAATTTGGAACTTTTATCCCTGAGGGAGGAATGGAACAAATTACACTATCCCTTTATAAATTGGCAAAAAAAAAAGGAGTCACTTTCCATATGGGGGAAAAAGTAAATCAAATTTTGCTTGAAAAAGGAAAGGCCATCGGAGTAAAAACCGAAAAAAAAATTCTCAAGTCCGACATTACTTTATCCAATATGGATATTTTCCCTACCTACAAAAACTTACTCAAAAATACCAAACCCCCCGATCGGATTTTGAGTCAAGAGCGATCCAGTTCTGCCGTTATATTTTATTGGGGAATTCAAAAAAAATTTGACCAACTTGACTTACATAATATATTTTTTTCAAAGGATTATAAAGCAGAATTTGAAGCTATTTTTAATCAAAACAAAATTAGTGACGATTTTACTGTATACGTCAACATCACTTCCAAAGATATTCCCACAGATGCTCCTCAAGGAGGAGAAAATTGGTTTGTAATGATCAATACAGCAGCTGATCACGGCCAGGATTGGGAGAAAATCAAAAATCAACTCAGAAAAAAAACTATTGCTAAACTTAACCGTATTCTCAAAACCAACTTAAATCCATTGATTAAGGAGGAGGAAGTTTTAACCCCCCCGCTAATTCAACAAAAAACGTCATCTCATATGGGAGCACTTTACGGAAGTTCAAGCAACGATATGATGGCGGCCTTTTTGAGACACCCCAACTTTAGTTCCAAAATCAAAAATTTATATTTTTGTGGTGGTAGTGTGCATCCTGGAGGAGGCATCCCTTTATGTCTACTTTCTGCCAAAATTGTAACCGATTTAATACCCTGAAACTTAATGATTCCAATAAAATTAAACCATGAAAATATATCCATTCTTATTATATGGTTGTTTCATATCAGTGGAATTTTAGGCATTATATATGGTAACTCAGAATGGTTTATTTCTGTCACTCCACTCAACTTATCCATTAATTTTGTGCTGTTAATTGTTAATTGTAGTGGACACAAATGGTTTTTTCCAATGGTTATCATTGGGTTTTTTACGGGTATGATTACAGAGATTTTGGGAGTTCAACAGGGTTGGATATTTGGTCATTACCAATATGGTGAGGCCCTAGGATATAAGCTTTTAGGGGTACCACTACTTATTGGGGTCAATTGGACATTACTCACTTTAATTACAGGAGCCATTGCTCAACAATTCTATAAAAATATTTTTATGCGCATTGTTATTGGGGTAGGTTTGATGCTTTTTCTTGATCTATTGATTGAACCCATTGCACCAGTTTTGGATTTTTGGTTATTTGAAGGGGGAGAGGCACCTATTCAAAACTATATTGGATGGGCTGCTGTCGCTCTTTTTCTGCAATCCATTTTCCATTATTTTAAAATTTCTATTAAAGGATGGTTTTCTCACCAATTGTATCTTTTACAAATCATCTTTTTTACCGTTTTATTGATTAAGGAAACCACTATTGGATTATAAAACTCT
>CACLQG010000071.1 GCA_902609035.1 uncultured Bacteroidota bacterium | reverse complement strand
TGCCCGAATATGTAGGTGCCTTTGGTTTTATTTTTATCCGTACAGCGGGAGCAACCTTCCTTTTTTGGTTATTGAGTTTATTACTACCTAAAGAGGAAATATCACGGGGTGATTACTTACGATTGTTTTTAGCATCTTTAATGGGTATGTGCATCAATATGCTTTCATTTTTTAAAGGATTGGAACTATCTACCCCAGTCAACAGTGGTATTTTTGCGACCACCAATCCCATCATCATTCTTTTACTTTCTTATTTATTTTTGGGTGAAAAAATCGGAATGCGAAAGTTTTTGGGGATTACTATGGGTTTTGTTGGAGCTCTAATATTGATTCTCTATGCCACTCAAAATACAACCAATGCCCCCAATGTGCTAATGGGTAATATCCTGTTTATGGTCAACTCTATTTTCTTCTCTGGATTTATTATAGTTGTAAAGCCATTGTCGGAAAAATACAATATAGTGACGATTATGAAATGGTTATTTTTAATTGGATTTGTCCTTACTTTACCCGTAACTGTGGGAGAATATTCACAAGTAGATTGGCCATCCATGCCATTTGAAGCACTCTGGAGAATTGCTTTTGTAGTTCTGGGGACAACTTTTTCAACTTACTTACTCAACTTATATGCATTGAAAAATCTGCAAGCCTCTACCGTGGGAGCCTTTGCATATGCTCAACCCGTAATTGCAATTGGGTATGCAGTATATACAGGGAATGGGGTACTAGACAGTATAAAGACAATTGCCTGTTTGGTCATTTTATTTGGTGTATATTTGGTTTCAAAAAAACCTATCAATTATAAAATTTAAAAAGTTTTTTTAGAGAATGTTTCTTAATTTTACAGAAACTAAAAAACCAAAATGAAAATAAATTTATTAATAATATTAATAACGACTTTTATTGTTTCTTGCGGGACAAAAAAAGAGAAAAAGAAAGAGAAGTTTGAGTATAAAAGAACAAAGGTTGAAGCTGTTGATAATGTCTATGTAGATGATCCTAAAAAAGTTAAAGTTGTTTTAAATTCTTTTGATTCAATGGAGTATGACAAAAAAATTATTGAGGTTGAAGATGGAAAAAATATTTATTTAACCTTAAATCACAAGGGGAAAATTGGAAAAGAGTTTATGGGTCACAACTTTGTTCTACTAAAGAAAGGAACCAATGTTGATGAATTTGCCAGAAAAGCAGTGGTAGCAAAAAAAACAGATTATATTCCTGAGGGTAACGAAACAATAGCCTACACAAGAATGATTGGTGGTGGAGAAACTACAACAATTAATTTTAAAACACCTGAACCAGGAAAATATGTTTTTATTTGTTCTTTCCCTGGTCACTATAATCTTATGAAAGGTGAGTTTATAGTTAAAGAAAAATAATCCTATATGGACTAACTATTATTTCCTTATTTTTTTTGAGTATTATTTTAATAAAACCATTTAATGATAACACCAGTTATAATGATACATTATCATATTGGTAATCGCTTGATGACCAAAAAAAGAAGAAAAAAAATCTGTGAATTAAAAGGACAACATTATATAAAGTTTGAAATAAATTGATAAAGCCGCTGTATATTTTGAAAGCCTAACAATCAACTCTATTAAATCAATTACTTTTACAAAAATATTTATCAGGCACTTACCGAAAAGTGAGGGTTATTTTTCAGAAAAAAGTACTGCTAGTCATATTTCAGAACAAAATTTGATCGGTCCTGCCATAAAAGTCATTTATAACTAAAAAGTTTAAGTAAATAATCAAGATGATTTCGAAACCTGACTAGATATTCCAGAAATATTAGAAGGCAGTTAAACTAATTAAATAAAACAGTGATTTGATAAAACTTAATTAAAAGCTTTTGGTAAGGGAAATCTTCGCATTGGCAAGATATTTCCAACTTTACTATATTAGATAGACCACGCTTTACCACCTGTAGTTTCGTTTAAATCTACGCATCCGTTGTATTGTCCTGGAATTGGTAAGTAAGCTAACACCTTTTCGCCTATATACTCATTAGTCTTAAATGCGTTAATGGTCATTGAGCGTAGTTGAAATACAAATGAATAGGCCATGGCCGTGGCAGGTGCAGAAAGGAGAGAATTTTCCTTTAATGCTTTTTGATGACTGCTCTTCTCTTTTTGCCAAGCTTGTTGTTGTTTTTTATCTGCTTTGAGATATTTAGCCAGTTGGGCGTCCAAGTCTTTTGTATTCAATTGCCTTTCGCTGGCTTTACCAGTGTCATCTATAGCGACTGCAATAAAATGATCCAAATCTTTGGCAATATTTTCCTTTGCTTTTGCATTGAAAATAACCCCTATAAATCCATCCAAAAATTCTGGAAGCTTCAGCTGTTTAGCTCCTGGAATATCGGTTTCTGGAATAATCAAATCCATGAGTTGAGAAAGCACGTAAAATTGATCTTTAGAGAAATGAATTGGGGTATAAATTGAACTTTGGCTTTGGCAACTTTGGAGAATTCCTACTACAGCAGGAGTAATAGTAATAGCTGTAGTTCCAAAACCTATAGTTCTTAACGCTTTTCTTCTGTCCATAATAAAAAGAATTAGAAATTCATTTTTTTAAGTTCTTTAACAGCATGATCTGCTGCTCTTGCAGTTAGAGCCATATAAGTCAAAGAAGGGTTTTGATTCCCCGACGAAGTAAATGATGATCCATCTGTTACATAAACGTTGGGCACCGCATGAATTTGATTGTACTTATTTAAAACAGATGTTTTAGGGTCCCTTCCCATTCTGGCGGTTCCCATTTCATGAATTCCTTTTCCCATTGAATATTTATTTTTAAAAGGGATAACATTTTTAAATCCAGCAAAATCTAACATCTCGGAGGCTTGTTCAACAATATCTTTACGCATAATTTTCTCATTTTCCTTAATTTCCGCATCGAAAGTAACAGTGGGTAATCCCCATTTATCTTTTTTGTTATAATCTAAGTACATTTTAT
>CACLQG010000070.1 GCA_902609035.1 uncultured Bacteroidota bacterium | reverse complement strand
TCAAGAAAGTCTTTGAGGTTTTCCTTTTTCAATGCTGAAATAAAAAGGGCACGTTCATTGACCCGGTGCATCCAAGTATTTTGCCATTCATTCAAGGAATAATGTTTAGAGGTGCGTTTTGCTAACAAATCGGTCTCATCCCATGGTTCTGCTTGGTAAGTATCAATTTTATTGAATATCATCAGGGTGGGTTTATTTAGACTTTTTATTTCACTTAAGATTTCATTAACAGATTTGATATGCTCTTCGAAATTTGGGTGTGATATATCCACCACATGGAGGAGCAAATCGGCTTCCTGAACTTCATCTAAGGTGCTCTTGAATGACTCTACCAACTGAGTGGGGAGTTTACGGATAAAACCCACTGTATCACTTAACAAAAAAGGTAGATTTCCTATAACGACCTTCCTTACAGTGGTGTCTAGGGTAGCAAAAAGTTTATTTTCGGCAAAGACTTCACTTTTGGAAATTAGATTCATTAGGGTTGATTTGCCCACATTAGTGTAGCCCACTAAGGCAGCCCTTACCAAAGCACCACGGTTGCTCCTTTGAGTCGACATTTGTTTGTCTATGGTGATCAGTTTTTTCTTTAAAAGAGAAATCTTATCTCTAACAATTCTCCGGTCGGTTTCGATTTCAGTTTCACCAGGTCCACGCATTCCTATTCCACCGCGCTGGCGTTCCAGGTGAGTCCATAGCCCCTTGAGTCGTGGAAGTAAGTATTCGTATTGAGCCAATTCAACTTGTGTTCGGGCATAACTGGTTTGGGCACGCTGGGCAAAAATATCTAGTATTAATCCTGTACGATCTAGTATTTTACATCGCAATATTTTTTCAATATTTCTCAGTTGCGCAGGGGTTAATTCATCATCAAAAACTACGGTCGTAACCTCTTTTTCGTTTACATAGGTTTCGACCTCGGCCATTTTTCCAGAGCCAATAAAAGTTTTTGGATTGGAGATTTGCATTTTTTGGACAAATCTCTTGAGCACTGCTCCACCAGCGGTCCTTGTCAAAAAGTCAAGTTCATCTAGATATTCTTTGTAATGAAAAGCATCTTGTTGACTGTTAATGATTCCTATAAGCACAGTTTTTTCAAGGGTAAGCGATTTAGCTTCGATCATGAGGCTACTTTTTCCAAGTTTTTAGAGCCATGGCTTTACCATCATATACACCATAGGTATTATGCGTGATCCAATCCCCTAAATTGATGTATTGGGATTTATCAGAAAGGTTTATTTCTAGGGGGAGGTGTCTATGTCCAAAAACGAAGTAATCGTAGTGCTCCAGTTGAAGTTTTCTTTTCGAATAGGCAACCAACCATTCATTTTCTTCTCCAAAAAATTTGACGTCTTCCTCTCCCGAAATGAGTTTATTTTTTTGGGAAAGGTACTGTCCTAATCGAACTCCCCAATCGGGATGTAAACATCGAAAAAGCCATTTTGCAAAAGTGTTTTTAAAAACTTTTTTCATTGTTTTGTAGCCCTTATCATTCGGACCAAGTCCGTCACCATGACCAATAAAAAATCGGGTGGCACCTAGAGTCAATGTGATTGGTTCGTAGTGAACGGTAACCCCCAATTCTTTTTGGAAATAATCCCGTATCCATAGATCATGGTTGCCTACAAAAAAAATAATGGGAATTCCTAAATCCGATATCTCAGCAATTTTACCTAAAACTCTAACAAATCCCTTAGGTACAACAGTTTTGTATTCAAACCAGAAATCGAAAAGATCACCTAGCAAATATATCGCTGCAGCATCTTTTTGTACTTTATCCAACCAACTAACAAAATGTTTTTCCCGAACTCGGCTCTTTTCTGCATTCGGCATACCCAGATGATTGTCTGAGGCAAAATAAATTTTTTTGTTTTTTGGGAGCTCCATGAAGGATAAATTAAATTAACTTATGGCCTGATCCAAATCCTCCACAAGATCCAATACATCCTCTATTCCAACACTGAGACGGATCAAGGCATCTACTATTCCATTTTTTTCTCTTACTGCTTTGGGAATAGAGGCATGGGTCATGGAAGCGGGATGCCCTACAAGACTTTCTACCCCTCCCAAGGACTCTGCCAAAGTGAAGACCTTTAATTTTTCTAATATATTTATACATCTCTGTTTGTCCCATCCTTTAGGAACAAAAGAGAGCATTCCTCCGAAAGCATTCATCTGAGCTTTGGCCACTTCGTGATTGGGATGGTCGACAAAACCAGGCCAATAGACCTTTTCGATTTTGGGGTGTTGTTGTAAGTAAATAGCTACAGCAGCTCCATTTTCACAATGCCTTTGCATCCTCAAATGCAGCGTTTTGATCCCCCTTAGAGTAAGAAAACAATCCATTGGACCCGGTACTCCTCCTCCCGAGTTTTGGATAAAAGCGAGTTTATCCTTCAGCTCATCATCATTCAATACCAACAACCCTAAGATCGTGTCACTGTGTCCTGCTAGATATTTGGTTGCAGAATGTAAAACGATATCTGCACCGCAGTTTAGAGGTTGTTGAAGGAATGGTGAGGCAAAAGTATTATCTACTGCTACTATTGTATTATGGGCTTTTCCTATAGCGGCAATAGCACGAATATCTACTACCTTCATTAGCGGATTAGTCGGTGTTTCGATCCATATCAATCGGGTTTTGTCATTAAGATACTGGGAGATATTATCCAGCTTTTCCATGTTGACGAAGTGGATTTTTAAGCCGTATTTTTCAAAGATTCTGGTAAGTAACCTATAAGAACCACCATAGAGGTCGTCAGTAGAAATGATTTCATCTCCGGGTTGAAATAGTTTAAGTACAGCATCCATAGCGGCCATACCTGAAGCAAAAGCCAATCCATGTTTTGCGTTTTCTAGACTGGCAATAGAGCGCTCTAATGCAGAACGCGTGGGGTTATGGGTACGGCTGTATTCATAGCCTTGGTGTTCGCCAGGGGTGGTTTGTGCATAGGTAGAGGTTTGGTAGATGGGAGGCATTACAGAACCATAGGCC
>CACLQG010000069.1 GCA_902609035.1 uncultured Bacteroidota bacterium | reverse complement strand
TAGATGAGATTGAGGTTACAGAGGAAGAGGAGGTTAGGGGAGATGGCGAGTCACAAACTAAGCTCAATTTATAATTGTTTTTTTATTATTCTAAATTTTAAATAAATAAACTCTAGACACAATTAAAAGATATGGTAAATTAGAGATATCCTTTGGGAATAAAAACCAATTCCTATCGCAATATAATGTTATGGTATAAATGTGAGGCCTCAACCAAAAACATAAACCCGATCAAAAATAGAAAAGAAAGTTCCAGGGATATTAAATATGGGTGTTGATTTACGAAATTTAACACAGGATGGGCGAATAACATCATAATGAGAACCGAAATCAAAATACCGCCACACATTACCAGCTCCGCATAAGCAAGACAATTGCTCATTACCAAGGATGTTAATAAAGAGTCTACCGAAACTAGGTTAATCAGAGTGATTTGTTGATGAGTTAGGTTAATATCGTCTACCTCTATAGTTGATGATTATGATCTTCATTGAGTTCAACTTTTTCATAAATCTCTTTTGTATTATTATATTATGTAAATAATCTGTCTAGAAACAAAATAATAGCTTGGCCTGAAATTTCTGCATGAATGATGTCATAGTAAAGTTTAATCCGTTTGGCCTGCATGCAAATTAAAAAGGTAACAACCATTAACAATACTAATCTCAAAATCGTGGATATAGCAAGTTCGATCCCCATCGCTCTCTTTTGGTACTCGTCTGAAAACTTTCCCGCAATGATCGTCACAAAATAATTTTAATCATTATGCAAATCATTTCCGTAACACCTTTCAACATGGTGGAATATCGATGGAAGAAATGATCATCCCATTTGTTTTAATGCGACCGCGTTAGTATTAAATTTGCTCTATGTCTTATAGATATCATTTACATCAAATTAACAAAGTAGTAGATTATTTGGATGAAAACTTACAAAGCCCAGTCATTTGTTTTGAAGGTTCGTTAGGAGCAGGTAAAACAACACTCATTTCAAGGCTATGTCAAAAATGGCAAGTTTCGGACTCTGTAAATAGTCCCACATTTTCGATTATTAACAACTATAACAGTGCTACTAAAGGGCTTATTTATCACTTTGATTTTTTCAGACTCGAAAGCCTAGAAGAAGCATTAGATATTGGTATAGAGGAATATTTGGACTCTGGAAATATATGTCTAATTGAGTGGAGTGAAAGGATTTTTAAACTACTGCCAGAAAATTATACCCGAGTAAATATTGAAATCAATAACGATCAATCAAGATCCATTAATATAGTAACCTTATGAAATTATTGTATCGTCTGGGATTTTACATGATAGGCTTTTCAGTTGGACTTATATTTTTGGTATTCATCTTAAAGGGAAAGAAAACTAGTTGTAATTATGGCCCCAATGATAGAGTAATCAATAATTTATTAAAGAAAAACTGGAAGGCTCCAAATAATACAGATGGTCGATTTGATTCTCTAGCTTTTATGAGGGTTCTTAATAAAGCAAGGATTGATTTTGGGAAAAGCAATATTCAAAAAGATAGTTGTAAGACATACTATATAAATGGTTATTGGGAGAAAAGACCCATTTTTCTGGAAGTAGAGAATTGTGAAAAAACAATTCAGGTCCTTCAACTCAGTTATCGCAGTGAGTAAACTAAATAATCCTACAATTCAATCTAATGTTTTACTTTTGCAAGCATGAAAAAAAACGTTATCTGCAATTGTTGGCGAGGGTTATAAGGTTTTATTTTCAAATGAGGCCTACATAGAATTGGATAAACTCCTAAATCGAGAATCCTATTCCTCAATTTTTATACTTGTTGACTCAAATACCAAACAACATTGTCTTCACTTGTTTTTAAATTATTTTTCGAGATTAAAAGCCTGTCCTGTGCTTGTTATTCCTGCTGGAGAGGAAAACAAACACTTGGAAACATGTCAAGAGCTTTGGGAACAACTTTCTCAGTTGGGAGCGGACCGAAAAAGCCTTTTGATCAATGTTGGCGGAGGTGTCGTTACTGATTTGGGAGGTTTTGTAGCGGCGGCTTTCAAAAGAGGAATTGATTTTGTAAATGTCCCTACTACCCTGTTGTCTATGGTTGACGCATCAGTAGGTGGAAAAACAGGAGTTGACATGGGCGGGTTAAAAAATCAAATTGGAATCATCAAGCACCCCAAATTGGTTATCATTGATATCCTCTATTTAGAAACTTTACCAGAAAACGAGTATAAAAGTGGGTACGCTGAGATGTTAAAGCATGGTATCATTCAAGATAAGGATTATTTTGAAGAGCTGTCTCAATTCAAATCATTAAAAAACTGTGATTTAGAAAATTATATTCATTATTCAGTTGAAATTAAAAACAATGTAGTATCTCAAGACCTCTATGAATCAAATTTTAGGAAAATACTAAATTTCGGTCATACATTGGGTCACGCTATAGAAACCTATTTTTTGACCCAACCCGAAAAGAACACGCTACTTCATGGAGAAGCTATAGCTATAGGTATGATTACAGAGTCCTATCTTAGTGCCAAGTTATGCAGGCTTAATATTGATAAAGCTAAGCACATTAAAAAAATTTTCCTTGATATATTTTCAAAAGTGTTTTTTACTGAAAGTGAAATAGAAGCCATTTTACTACTGTTGAAATACGACAAGAAAAACAGTCACTGTAAGGTAAAATTTGTTTTACTCAATGAAATTGGAGAACCCGCAATTGACAAAGAGATTCATTCAGATCTTCTCGTGGAGGCATTCCATTTCTACCAAAAAGATTAGGCCGAATTCCTGCTTGCGTTGATATTTCCAAACATAGAACGAGTCACCATTTTTTCATAAAGTTCCATCGTTTTCTCAGACATATCTCCAGACTTATTGGCATCTAGTAAGGTCATTAATGCAGATTGCTGAATAGTAAGCAATGGTTGAACGATTTCTTCCCTAACTTTTATGGATGCTTTTCCAGCGGTCTCGTTTTCCATCAATTCATCAAAACCGGTAAGCTTCAAAATCATATCTTTACTCAACAAAAACTCATTGTGAATTAGATTCCAAAAATCTCCAAAGCGCTTATCATTCTGCATATATGCAGTAAGACCAAAAAAGGATTTAGTCAAACTCATCATGCTATTTGCTATTAAAGTACGGAAGAAAGATGATTGTTGGTAAAGCTGTGTAACTTTATT
>CACLQG010000068.1 GCA_902609035.1 uncultured Bacteroidota bacterium | reverse complement strand
GGAGTAACAGAAGAGGGAAGTGTTTGCAATCAGACGGTGGAAACGGTAGATTTGTTTCCCACACTGGCTGATTTGGCAAATTTGGAAAGAAAAGTACCCCTTCAAGAACTTGATGGTAAAAGTTTGACACCGTTACTCAAAGACCCCTCTAAACCTGTCAAAGATCATATTTATCACGCGTATATTAGACAAGGTTATTTGGGAGAAGCTATCAGAAATAAAAGGTACAGGATGATACGTTGGACCCATTTAAAGGAAAAAAATAATACGGTCTATGAATTGTACGATTATGAAAATGATCCCCATGAAAGGATAAATATTGCTAAAAAAAATCAAGATGTAATCAATAGAATGTCAAAAATATTGGAGCATTACCCCGAACCAAAAAGGATGATCACAATTACCTCCCCTTAATTTAACTTCCCTTAAGTATCCGGTTTTTGTATTCTGGACGTTCCAACCATTCTTCCAAATAGGGTTCATAACGTTTATCTTTCATCCAAAAATGTGATTTAGGATTTTTGAGGACTTTTCCCTCAGGATAATCTTTACCTTGCCTACTAAATTCTACAGTTTCATTCCACTCTACGAATTCCTTTTTCATTTGCTCAAAGAGTTTTGGATGTTCAGAGGCTAGGTCTTGACTTTCAATAGGATCATCATCCAAATTATATAATTCAAATTCGTTTTTTGCGATGCTAGACGCTATTAATTTATAATTATTATCCAGTAATGCGCCCTGATCTTTAAAACTAAAAGGAATTTTTTTAATACGTTTATCTAAATTATTATTGAAGATTGGTTTTAGACTAACTCCATCAATGGGCCCTAATAAATCATCTTCAGGTAACTCTAAAATATCAGCTATGGTTGGAAAAATATCCATGGTTGAAGCAGGATAGTGGGTCACTCTGGGTTGGATTACCGCTGGCCATTCTATGATTCCGGGGACCCTTAATCCTCCCTCATAAATAGTCCCTTTTGAACCCCTTAATCCACCGACGCTATTGGGTTGCACTTCAGATAAACCACCGTTATCACTGCAATACCATAGAATTGTATTTTCTGCCAAATCCAAGTTTCGAAGTTTTTGGCGTAGAAGACCTAAACTCCGATCAAATGCAACTATTTCTCCATGGTGATGTTGACTTGGTTCATCCAAATCTTGAAATTTTATTCGATCTTCTTCACTTGCCACAAAAGGATCATGAGGTGAACCATCCCATATGACCGTAAAGAAGGGTAGATTCTGTTTACTTTTTTTCTCAATAAATGCTAAAGCTTCTCGCACAATAATATCAGATGTATTTCCCTTAAAATTTATGAAAGAACCGTTTTCACTCATTAAAGGATTTATATCAAAAAAATTTGTTACTGTAAGCCAATGGTCAAAACCAAATTTTCCTGGACTGTGGGAGTCTTCCTTTAATATTGGTACCCCAGGACCACGCAGACCATTCAAGTGCCATTTTCCAAAATGTGCTGTCGAATACCCTGCCTTTTTTAAGGCTACAGCTAATGTTTTTTCCTGGGTACGAAGGGCATACCCATGAGAAGGCACCCCTGTACGATTGTTTGTCCTTCCAGTTAGAATACTTGCCCTCGTTGGAGAACAAACGGGTGCAGCCGCATAAAAACGATCAAAACGAATCCCATTTGCTGCCATAGTATCTAAATTAGGTGTATCCAAAACAGGGTGGTTGTAATAGCCTGTTTGTCCCCAACCTTGGTCATCAGTCATTATTAATATAATGTTTGGTTTTTTTTGGGGTAGGTTTTGACATGAAATCAAAATCAAAGCAAGTAGTGTTAGTACAGCTTTCAAAAAGGTATAGATTTATTTGTTTTGTTCTAAGATACAGTATTCTTTCAATTTTTTTTTGATAACTAATTAATTAATCCTTTCAAAAAATTATTACAAAAATCAAATCTTTAAATGAGATTTTAATTAGGCTTGTAATATGATTTGGGTTTCATGATCAATAAATTATTAATTGTTTAAGTAATTTGTCTACTTAAATCTATTGTATTCTGTTTATTTTTATCTAAATAATTTTAAAAAATAAAGTTGAAAAAAGTCATACCAGTCGTATTTTTTTTATTCTCTGTTCATTGTTCAAGTGTTGAGCAGAGTGTTTTAGAAAATAATCCATTATCACAAGATGAATCTAATCTTGAAAGTTATTTGGAATCTTCTTCCTCTCAGATTCAATTTTTTCAAATCAGTCAGAGTTGGTTTCAAGAACCTAATGGATACAAAAGAAATGTATATTACAAATATCCAGAAAAAAATAATAATAGTCATCCGGTCGTCATCGTTTTGCATGGTAATGGAGGACAAGGAAATAAATTTATAAATGAATTCAGTTATCTTACCAATCATGTAATAATTGCACCCCAAGGATATGAGTCTAGTTGGAATATAGCCAAGGAATTTTCTAAAGCTCCAGATGTTGATTTTATTGATAAAATAATTTCACACTTGGATAAATTAGAAAATATAGACACGAGTCAAATTTCAATTATTGGTTCATCAAATGGGGCTGCTTTAGTTAATCAATTATTAATAGATCTTCAAACAAAAAGCTTCAAAACAGCAGTTTGTTTATTCAGTCAATTAAATACACTACAGTTCAGAGATGGATTATTTTGGTCGAGATCCAATAGTGCTTCTAATAAGTACGATCTCCAGATGAAACCTTCCATTGATAGGAAAATTTTAAGCTTTGCAGGAACAGAGGATACTGCCTGTCCCTATTACGGAGGTATTGGTGTTTTCGATTACATTTTTCTAAACGCAGAGGATGTTGCTTTTATTTGGGCCAATACTATGGGTTACAATGGTAATAAAATTACTGAGGGTACTCAGGAATTCGAAAACATTTATAGATTTTCTTATTTAGATGGTAAACTAGTTCATTATAAGCTTGAGGGGGCTGGTCATGGGTTTGATCAGTATTACGAAAAATCAAAGGCTATCATTAAAAATTTTATTGAAAACTAGAATTTAAATTCTTAAATTGAATAGTGGTTTAGATAGTAGTTTTTTTACATATTAATTTACATTAATAACCCCATACATAGCATTATGGAGTGAACATTGATAGTAATAGGTTCCAGCGTCAGTTGGTGTCCAAGAGACTCTTCCTTCAGTTATACCATTGTTTGATACGTTACTGACTAAGTCATTAGTTCCAGTTCCTTGGACTGTTTTCAGATAGAAAGGATGTCCAATGGCATCAACAGAAAAATTGAGATTATCTCCAACATTAACAGTTACTGATGGATCTGCTCCGGAGACTGATCCAATTCGGTCAGATCCACTAAGAGTATAGTCACTACTACTTGATGCAGTCACATTAAT
>CACLQG010000067.1 GCA_902609035.1 uncultured Bacteroidota bacterium | reverse complement strand
AACAAAAAAACAATCAGCGCTACTTACCCGATTCCAGTGCCAATATCAACCACCTGACCATAGTAATGCCCGAAAAAAGCTGGGAGGGATCACTGGGTAATAAAACCCGTGCACTGCTGGAGACCCCTTACGAAGGTTTGCCTTTTGACGAACCCCAATTCACTCTCAAATACATCCCTCCTAAAGTATTTACTGGGTTTGCCAAAAACAGCCGAAATATTATCTGGTTTGTCAAAGACACCATTGCTCGGTTTCAAATTATGGAAAACTTAATCGCTCAACCTCAATTGGTAGCCAAAGTAACAGGGGAGGACGACGAAGTACAAGCTTATTTTTTAGAGGAAAATATCAGTTTATTCAAAGCTACGTTGACGGAAAAAGAGCGTGTAGAGAAAAGAAGAAGAATCAAAAAATCTCCCACTAAAGATGGTAATTTACAAAAACGGTTCAATATTGGTTTGGTCTATCCCACAGCATACAAAATCGTTAAAGACACCACTAATTTTGTTTGGATTCAAAAAGAAATCCCAAAAGGGCATATGAACTTGGTCGCTTATACACTACCTCTGAAAGTAATGTTTGGAAATGTAAAAAAGCGCATTCTTGAAATAAGAGATTCAATAGGAAAAACTTTCATTCCAGGGAGACTAAAGGGTTCTTATATGATTACAGAAAAAGCGTACCGCCCCTACTTTTACAGAACCCGAAAGCAGGGAAAACGAACCTACATAACTAAAGGCACCTGGGAGGTGGCTAATGATTTTATGGCAGGACCATTTATCAATTACATGATAAGAGATACCTTGAGAAAAAGATGGATGGTGATTGAGGGCTTTACGTTTGCGCCTGCTTCCAATAAAAGGGATCAGATGTTTGAACTCAACACAATAATAGATGCAGTAGCAATTGAATAGGCTACTTATTATCTATTTTGGTGTCAGATTTATCTTCATCTTCCTTAGTGGCATTTTTAAACTCTTTAATACCACTACCCAATCCTCTCATCAATTCCGGGATTTTTCTTCCTCCAAAGAGCAAAAGAACAACTACTACAATAAGAATTATTTGTGGTGCACCGATCATACCTAGAGAATAAATTATTAAATACATTAACTAAATTTAGTCAAATGTAAATAATTATTCGATGTAATCTAAATTTCTTTAATCAGCCATTAATTAATTTTTAAGGGTAAACACTATATTTGTTTTAACGGCACGACAAAAAAAATGAAACGTACTTGGATTCAAAACTTATTGAACCGCTATAGAGTAGTGATTATCAACCAGATCACTTTTGAAGAAAGATTTTTTTTCAGAATATCTCAGTTCAACATTATTATTCTGTTCAGCCTATTTGTAACAGCTATTGCTATTGGATCATTTTTCTTGGTGGCCTATACTCCAATTAAAGAATTTATACCCGGTTACACGAGTATAAAAATAAGAAAAGAGGCAGTGAAAAATAGTTTCTTGTTGGATTCCCTCACTATTGAGTTTCAAAAGCAAAATCGTTTTATTGAATCCATTAAAAGAGCTTTAACGGGTGAAATAAAAATTAGCGAAAGGGATATAACCGACACCCAAGGCCAAAGTCTTGAAGTTCTTAATTCCGGCAATTCTATTACGAAAGCAGATTCCTTACTCCGACTTGAAGTCTCCCAAGAGGACAAATACAATGTAATTCCCAATGACTTAAGTAACGTAAAGTACCTACTCTACCCTCCAGCTATTGGACCTATTTCTCAAGTCTACGATGCTGAAAATAAGCATTTTGCAGTAGATATTGCGCTGAAAGAATATGCTCCGGTTATGGCAGTGGCCCATGGCACAGTTATCTTTTCTGAATGGACTTTAGAAACAGGGTATGTAATCATTGTCAAACACGACTACGGTTTATTGACTGTTTACAAGCACAACTCCTCTTTGGAAAAAAAACAAGGAGATTTGGTCAAGGCAGGTGAAGTGATTGCTAAGGCAGGTAATACAGGAGAATTCTCTACTGGATGGCATCTCCATTTTGAATTGTGGATCAATGGCTATGCTATAGACCCCTTGGATTTTATTGATTTTTCTAAGCCAATATGATAAAAAAAATTGGGGCAATAATATTCGCCAATATTATCCACAATAAAAACCAAAAGTGGATCAAAAACCCGTTGATTGCCCAAAAAAAAACATTTGATTATCTGATTAAAAAAGCCAAAGCAACTGATTTTGGCATTGATCATGATTTTTACAAAATTAAAAACTATAAAGACTTTCAGTCATTGGTTCCTATAAGGGATTATGAGGGACTCAAACCCTATGTGGATCAAATGCTTAAAGGAAAAGCTTCTGTATTGTGGCCTGGCAAACCTCTATACTATGCTAAAACCAGCGGAACTACCTCTGGCGCTAAGTACATCCCCCTAACCAAAGAATCCATGCCTACCCATATAGTAGCAGCTCGAGACGCATTGCTCAACTATATATACGAAACGGGCAATACCGGTTTTGTTGAAGGCAAACAGATTTTTCTCCAGGGAAGCCCAATACTAATTAAAAAAGACAATATTAATATAGGAAGACTTTCGGGAATTGTTGCCCACTATGTGCCAAAATATTTACAGAAAAGCAGAATGCCCTCTTGGGACACCAACTGCATAGAGGATTGGGAAACTAAGGTCGATGCTATTGTAGAGGAAACCATACTTGAAAACATGACACTCATCGCAGGTATTCCCTCTTGGGTACAAATGTATTTTGAGAAACTTATGCAGCAAAACGGAAGAGCTATAGGAGAAATATTCCCTGAATTTTCATTGTTTGTCTACGGAGGAGTCAACTATGAACCCTACCGCCCTATGTTCGAAAAACTTATTGGTAGGCCGGTCGATAGCGTTGAGCTTTTTCCAGCATCAGAAGGGTTTTTTGCCTATCAAGATCAACAAAATGAAAAGGGTCTACTTTTATTATTGAATAATGGGATATTTTATGAATTCATCAAAGCCGACGAATTTGGCGATGAAAACCCAAAAAGATATACCTTAGGAGAAGTAAGTTTGGGCGTTAACTATGTATTGATCATCTCCACCTCTGCAGGATTGTGGGGCTACAATATTGGAGATACCATAAGCTTCGTTTCACTCAAACCCTATCGACTTGAAGTTACGGGAAGGATAAAACATTTTATATCCGCTTTTGGGGAACACGTTATTGGCAAAGAAGTTGAAACTGCAATGCACATGGCCTGTAAAAGCACTCCTGTTCAAGTAAAAGAATTTACAGTTGCCCCTATGATTGACCCAGAAAATGGACTTCCCTATCATGAGTGGTTTATAGAATTTCAAAATCCTCCCGAAAACATTTTGGACTTTGCCGAAAAACTGGATCATATAATGCAGCAGCAAAATGTCTATTACCAAGAT
>CACLQG010000066.1 GCA_902609035.1 uncultured Bacteroidota bacterium | reverse complement strand
ACAAACATCAAAGGCTTAAAAAAAGTAGTTTACCGTCAGGTTAAAAAGTCAGATATGCGGGTAGTGGTTCACAAAAGCACAGCCTTAGCTGCGCAAAACTTTTTGATAAGTATGGCAGGATATGGCTATGACACCTGCACTATGGAGGGTTTTGATTCTCTTAGGGTAAAAAAGATATTAGGTATTCCCAATGCTGCCGAAATCAGTATGGTCATCGGCTGTGGGATCAGAACTAAAAAAGGTATTTATGGGCCACGATTTAGGGTTCCATTTGACGAAGTTTATTTTGAAAAGTAAATAAACTTCTCCCAAACCAAACTTCTTAACAGGAATTAATTTGTGTAATGACGCTTTAAAAGTCTAATCCAAAGAAAGCGGAACTTTAATAATTGACATTATATTCAATGATTAATAGTTGGGTTATAAAAAATATAAAATTTTAAGGCTAAACTAGATTTTTCAAGTCATTACATTTTTATAAATCTCTGAGGAATCAATCAAAATTATACTTTATTTTAGTGGCCAATGAGACCTTACATGTTATCTGAGTGCTTCTGGGGGGACTTAAAAACCCAACGATTTGAAATGGCCGTTTTGCCTTGGGGAGCTACTGAAGCCCATAACTACCATTTGCCATATGGGACCGATGTCTATGAGGCCAATGCCATTGGATCGGCTTCGGGTAAAAAAGCATGGGAAAACGGAGCAAAAGTTGTCATTTTACCCACCATACCTTTTGGCGTCAATACGGGTCAAACGGATATATATCTTGACATGAACATGAGTCCAAGTACGCAAATGGCTGTTCTCAAAGACTTATTAACCGTACTGAACCGACAGGGGATCCAAAAATTTTTAATCCTCAATAGTCATGGTGGAAATGATTTTAAAACCATTTTGAGGGAATTAGGTCTCGAGTTTCCCAAAATGTTGCTGAGCAGTTGCAATTGGTTTCAAGCCTTGGACAAATCGAAATATTTTGAAGAGCAGGGCGACCATGCTGACGAAATGGAAACCAGTATCATGATGCATATCAATCCAGAATTTGTTTTGCCACTTTCTGAGGCAGGGATGGGAAAAGAGAAAAAAATTGTGATCAAAGGTTTCCAAGAAAAATGGGCGTGGAAAGAAAGGAAGTGGTCGGAAATAACTGAAGATACAGGAACAGGAAACCCGAAAAAGTCCTCTTCTATAAAAGGAAAAAAGTTCTTTGAAGATGTAACAAATAAAATCAGTGAACTAATTATAGATATTTGTGAGTCAGATCTTAAACAGTTGTATAAATAAGTATACACCCCATGACCCAATCAATAAATAAAATTACTACAAACCTAGTTTTTTTGTTCTTTTTTCTCCCCTCTTGGGCTCAAAAAATCAATCAGGATTATGTCCTGAAAATTGGAAAAACAACTGAGAAAATATCAATAGACGGTCAGTTAAATGAAAGTATTTGGGAAAAAGTCCATGTAGCGGATAATTTTTCAATGATCCTGCCTCAGGATGATAGGAAAGCCAACCAGTTTTCTGAAGTCAGGATGGCATATGACGACAAAAATATTTACCTAGCTGTAATTTTCTTCAACAACACTGTTCAAGGAGATTATGTTGTAGAGTCCTACAAAAGAGACTTTAGCTTTGGTAAAAATGATAATTTTTTAGTGGCCATTGATCCATTTAACAACATGACTACAGGATTTGCTTTTGGACTCAATGCCTACGGAGCGCAGTGGGATGGAACGATGTATGATGGCCGAAGAGTAGATTTGAATTGGGATACCAAATGGTATTCGGAGGTGACATTCGATGCTGAAAAATGGACAGCCGAAATCGCCATTCCTTTCAAATCTATTCGTTATAGAGACAATCTTACCCAATGGGGGATCAGTTTCAGTCGTTTAGATTTAAAGGCCAGTGAAAAGTCGGGCTGGACTCCTGTCCCACGTCAATTCCCTTCAATCTCCATGGCCTATTCAGGTATTTTGGATTGGGACTCACCGCCTCCTGATCAAGGGTCCAATATTTCCTTTATACCCTACGTATCCGGAGAAATAGACAGTCCTCAGCAAAATATCCGTGATTATAAGTTCAATGTGGGAGCAGATGTAAAACTCAATTTGACCTCTTCACTGAACTTGGACATAACCCTCAATCCCGATTTTTCTCAGGCTGAAGTAGACCAACAAGTGACCAACTTAGATCGTTTTGAACTCTTTTTTCCGGAGAGAAGACAGTTTTTTCTGGAAAATGCGGATCTCTTTGCCAATTTTGGTTATGACAACATCCGCCCTTTTTTCTCTAGAAGAATTGGCCTGAACAACCCCATTGTTGGCGGCATTCGATTGAGTGGAAACATCGACGAAAAATGGAGGGTTGGCCTTCTAGATATCCAAACTCAGGATGATGCAAAAAATAATTTAACTGCCGAAAACTTTGGTGTCTTTAGCTTACAACGTAAAGTTTTGGATCGTTCAACGATAGGAATGATTTTTGTCAACAGACAAACCTTAGGCAACCTTGAAAGTATAAATACTAATTCAAGATACAATCGAAATTTTGGATTGGAATACAATCACTTTTCTGCTGATAATTTGTGGAACGGCAAATTGATGTACCTCAAATCTTTAACCCCTCAAATGGAAGATGACGATGCTATTTTCGCTTCCAACCTTACTTACAACAACAACAATTTTCTAGGGAGTCTTCAGGCGGAGTATGTAGGAGAGAATTATAATGCAGAAGTAGGTTATGTTCCAAGAACCAAATACTACAAGTTTGACACCACTTTTAAATATTTATTTTTCCCAGGCCAAGATTCAAAGATTTTATCCCATGGACCCTCTGTTGGCAGTATTCAATATTTCAATTTTGATGGGCAAGGCATTGACAGAAAGACACAATTGAGTTATGAAGTCAATTTTGTAAACAGAAGCGAGATGACTCTCAACTTTGAAAATCAATTCATAGAACTTCAAAGTGCCTTTGATCCCATCAGAACAGGAATCCAAAGTCTTGAGGCTCTTACGAAACATGGCTGGAACAGTATCAATTTGGAATACAACTCTCAACCGCAGAGTCTTTTAACCTATTCGCTTAAATCCTCCTATGGTGGTTATTTCCAAAAAGGAAGGCGTTGGCTTTTCTTTAGCCAAATGGGATACCGTTTTCAACCCTATGTGGATTTAAACTCTTTGATCAGTTACAATAACATTACTCTTCAGGAACCATGGGGAACCAATGGGTTTTGGCTATTGGGTGTTAAGTCAAATTTTACCTTTACCAAAAATATTTTCTTTTCCAATCTCTATCAGTATAACGAACAACAAAAGCTTTGGAATTTTAACTCCCGATTTCAATGGCGGTATAAGCCCGCTTCGGATATTTTTCTGGTATTTAATAGCAGTGATAATAGTATGATTGAACCAAATCGGAATTGGAACCTTACATTAAAAATTAATTATTGGATCAACTTATAAAAGGATTTCAAAAAGCATAGCCTTGGGAGGAAATTT
>CACLQG010000065.1 GCA_902609035.1 uncultured Bacteroidota bacterium | reverse complement strand
GTTGTTTGTTTAGGTCCATCATTAAAAACGTGTCCCAAGTGTCCACCACATTTATTGCATTTTAATTCTGTTCGAGCATAGCCTAGCTTAAAATCTACATCATACTCAATATTTAATTCAATGGCTCGATCGAAAGAAGGCCATCCACATTTTGAGTCGTATTTATAATCGGATTCATATAGTGGAGTGTTGCATCCTGCACAATTGTATATTCCATTTTCTTTGTGGTTGTTGTACATACCAGTAAAAGGATATTCTGTAGCTGCCTTTCGCAAAACCATATAGGACATTTTGGGGAGCTGCTCCTTCCATTCCTTATCTGTTTTTTCCACAATGTAGTTCTTCTCTTCCTTTTGGAACTTTTGTTGAGATACACCTTTGCAGCCAATCAAGACTAGAGTTAACAAAAAAAATAGATTTTTTTTATGAATCATCAAATTTAGATTTTAGGCTTTACAAAGATAGTTTTTTAAAAAATAAACTCTTTACATGATGTCTAAACAAATGAATTCATAAATTGTATAAATTTCATTTTTGGAAATAATGAAAAGAAAAAAACGACTGGAAAAAGGAAATTCCAAATTAATTAATGCATGGGCATCATACGATTGGGCCAATTCAGTTTATCCTCTTGTAATTAGTTCCACCGTTTTTCCTATTTATTACAGTACAATATCTCAAGACATTAGCACCATTGAATTCTTGGGATATGATTTTAAAAATACTGCTCTGATAAGTTTTGTTACTGCTATTGCTTTTGCGGTGGTAGCTTTTAATTCTCCCCTATTATCAGGTATAGCCGACTATATTGGCAATAAAAAAAGATTCATGAAAATATTTGTTTATACAGGATCGGTTTCATGTATGGGGTTATATTTTTTTGAATTGGAAAGCATTTACACAGGGATGCTATTTTATTTCTTGGCATTGATTGGTTTTTGGGCTAGCCTAGTATTTTATAATTCCTATTTACCTGATATTGCTCATCCTGATCAGCAGGATTTTGCAAGTGCTAGAGGCTTTTCTATGGGGTATATTGGGAGTATTTTATTATTGATATTCAATCTATCAATGGTATTACAGCCTAGTTTTTACGGGATTACGGGTACTCCTGTTGAGTCCTCTATGAAAGCGATGAAATTCTCCTTTATTACCGTAGGAATTTGGTGGGCATTGTTTAGCCAATATGCTTTCTATCATTTACCTAACGGAAAAAGCTCTGGGAAAGTGACTAAAGATATTTTTTGGAATGGTTTTTTGGAGCTAAAGAAGGTATGGAAACAGGTAAAAAATCTACCAACCCTAAAAAAATTCATACCCGCTTTTTTTGTATATAGTACTGCATTGCAAACTGTTATTTTAATTGCTACTTATTTTGGGGAGGAAGAAATCAAGTGGGTGAACAGTCAACAAAAAACCACTGGTCTTATTGTAAGCATATTATTGATTCAGATTGTTGCCATTTTTGGAGCTAATGCCACTGCTTTAGCATCGAGAAGGTTTGGAAACATTACTACTCTAGTCGCAGTTAACTTTATCTGGGCTGTATTGTGTATTTTTGCCTTTTTTATCAGAGAGCCAATAGAATTTTACATTGCCGCAGGGGGAGTTGGAATGGTGATGGGAGGCATTCAGGCACTATCCAGATCAACTTATTCGAAACTAATTCCAGAAACCAATGACACGACTTCTTTTTTTAGTTTTTATGATGTTACTGAAAAATTGGGTATCATTATTGGTATGGCCATTTTTGGTATCATTGACCAAATTACTGGAAGTATGCGAAATGCAATTCTTTTCTTCATAGTACTTTTTGTAACTGGTGCGTTACTTTTGATCCGTATTCCTAATAATCGTATTTAAATTAAATTAAACCTTATCCTTGGCACAACAATTGGATAGTATTTTTAAATAATTTATTTCTAGTGTATTTCTATCTAAAATGAGTTAGAAAGTTCACTTTACATGACAACTTGACTGAAAATTCATTTATGGCCGAATCTAGTTTTACATCATTTGACAATTTGACACTTCAAGATATTGAAGCAGAAGCTGAACTTATCCCCCTCCTTACTACCGAGGACGAGGAAGCATTGAGGAATGAGGATTTACCTGAAGAGGTATCCATTCTTCCATTGAGAAATACAGTACTTTTTCCTGGCGTAGTCATACCGATAACTGCAGGAAGAGATAAATCTATCCAATTGATTAAAGATGCCAATAAATCTGAAAAAATCATTGGCGTGGTGGCTCAAAAAGATAAAAATATTGAAAATCCAAGTGTAGGAGATATTTATTCACTGGGAACGGTTGCCCAGATATTGAGGGTCTTAAAAATGCCTGATGGGAATACAACTGTGATTATTCAGGGAAAAAGAAGATTTGAAATAAAAAGTATTGTTTCGGATCAACCCTATTTAAAAGCTACTATAAAACCTGTTGAGGAAATTTATCCAGATAAGGGTAATTCTGAGTTCAAGGCAATTATTGACTCTATTAAGGAGATGGCATTAAAAATCATTCAAGAAAATCCAAATATTCCCTCAGAGGCTTCTTTTGCAATCAAAAATATACAGAGTTATGCTTTTTTGATAAACTTTGTTGCCTCCAATATGAATCTTCCCGTAAAGGAAAAGCAAAGAATTTTATCAATTTTTGATCTTCAGAAGAGTGCTATTGAGTGCTTGAAGTTGATGAACATTGAATTTCAAAAACTAGAATTAAAAAATGACATTCAATCCAAGGTAAGAACTGATTTGGATCAACAACAAAGAGAGTATTATCTGAATCAACAAATGAAAACCATTCAAGAAGAGCTTGGTGTGGTTTCATTTGAACAGGAAATTGACGAAATGCTTTCTCGATCAAAGGAAAAAAAATGGGATAAAACTGTTGGAGATCAATTTGATAAAGAGTTGTCCAAACTCAAACGTATGAATCCTCAGGTAGCTGAATATTCTGTTCAAAGAAATTATTTAGATCTTTTTCTAGAACTTCCTTGGAACGAATTTTCAGATGATAAATTTGATCTTAAAAAAGCGCAAAAGATTCTCGACAGGGATCATTTTGGGTTAGAGGATGTTAAGAAACGCATTATTGAATATTTGGCCGTTTTGAAACTCAGAAATGATATGAAATCACCTATCCTTTGTTTGTATGGACCTCCAGGTGTAGGAAAGACTTCTCTCGGGAAATCGGTTGCCGAGGCATTAGGTCGTTCCTATGTTAGAATTTCATTGGGAGGAATGAGAGACGAGGCTGAAATTCGCGGACATCGAAAAACCTACATTGGTGCATTACCGGGACGGATTATTAAGAGTGTTAAAAAGGCAGGTACATCGAACCCTGTATTTGTTTTGGATGAGATTGATAAGATAAGTACTGGTGTTCAGGGTGATCCTGCAGCAGCTCTGCTTGAGGTTCTGGATCCAGAACAAAACTCGGCCTTTTATGACAATTTCCTGGAGATGGGATATGATTTATCCAAAGTGATGTTTATCGCTACTGCCAATAGCTTGTCTCCGATACAGCCAGCTTTAAGGGATCGCATGGAAATGATTTATATATCAGGCTACACTCTAGAGGAAAAGTCAGCCATTGCGAAAAGACATTTGATTCCCAAACAATTAAAAGA
>CACLQG010000064.1 GCA_902609035.1 uncultured Bacteroidota bacterium | reverse complement strand
TAATTTTTAATATAATTTGATTCATTTTCTAAAACTACTGATTTATTCTTTTTAAAAGTAAAGGTATTCCAGGTTCAATTATTTCGTGACCATAGCCTCCTAACTCGAATAATTCATTTTGCTCGTGACCATTGAGTTTTAACATTCTTCTCAGGTAAGAATTTTCTTCATAGATACCAAAAAACTCATTTTCTCGATCTCCTGTAATCAGGGTAATGGGCGGGGCATCTCCACGAGAATAATACACAGGGGCATAGTGATCAATTAAAGGTTGCGTAATCTCCATACCATACTCTTTCCTTATGGTGTGATTGGTGAAAGTTGTTGCCGACAAAGTAATCACTCCCATGATTCGATTGGAATCTATACTATATTTTTTGAGCCACTTTTGATCCAAGCTGACCATCAAGGACAAAAAGCCTCCAGAGGAAAATCCACAAACATAAATTTGAGACGGGTCTCCACCGAATTGATCTATATTTTTGAACACCCAAGCCACCGCTGCTGCAGCGTCCTCGACGTATTTGGGGGCGCTCACTTGTGGATGCAATCGATAGTTTACCGCGACCACTGCATGACCTTTGTTTTTTAACTGTGATGGAATCTCCTTAAATCCACTTTTGAGTCCACCTCCATGAAACCAAACGATGGTAGAGAAGTTTTCGGAGGCGTCTGGATAATACAGATCCAGCTTACATCGCTCCTTTTGATAAACATTCCCCACTGTATTTTCATAATAAGGAATATCCGTTTTTGTTTTGTAGGCAGTCGTCTGGGCAAAACTCATACTGAAAATTAAAAGAAGTAATAACCTAAGTGTTCTATCTAGCATCTTAAATCTGATTTTTTGTGGGGGATTTAGCACCCATTTCTATTGTCCATTGGTTGAGTAGTTTTTTCATTTCGTTGAGTTTGGCCTCCTCCTGAATCGCAAGATTGGTTTGCTCTCCTGGATCTTTTAGGATATGATATAATTCATAACGATTATCTTCGAAAAAATAAACTAATTTCCATGGGCCAGTTCGCATGGCTCTTCCAGGAGTCCAACCACTGCCATGATAGTGGGGGAAATCCCATACCATTTGGGTGTGGGTTTTATCAGTTTCACCCTCTAAAAGAGGCTTGAGACTAATCCCGTCTCTATGTTGTTGGGGTTGCAGGGCCAATTGGGTGTAGTCCAATATAGTAGGATAAAAGTCCATACTCACGGCGGGAAGATCAATAATCTTGGCCACTTTGTTTTTGGGTGTTTTGATGATCAGAGGGACTCTTATTCCCCCTTCGTAAACCCAACCCTTTCCTGCCCGTAAAGGCATAACACTGGTGGGCGCATTTCGATGCTCTTTCTCCAATGTGGACAAGCCGCCATTGTCTGAGGTAATGATGATCAAAGTGTTGTCCATCAAATTATCTTTTTCTAATTGATCAATCAATCTGCCTATATTCTTATCTAGTGCATAGACCATTGAGGCATAATCGGCATTGTATTGATTTTGAACGGTGTAGCCTCCACCCTCTTTTACCTTTATCGCCAGAGTATCTTTTAGGGTTTTCTTTTTGTTTTGAAACTTGGGCAAATGATCTCTGTGAGCCTGAATGGGGGTATGTACAGTATAATAGGATAGGTAGAGTAAAAAAGGATTTCGCTGATTTTGTTGAATAAAATGAAGTGACTCATCAGTAAGCCGATCAGTCAATTGCTCCCCCATTGGACCATCCTCCAATTTTGGATTATCATAGGGAGTGTAATAGCCCCCAGGAGGGGCGCCCTTGTCATGTCCCCCTTTGTTGATTTCAAAACCTTGATCCTCGGGAAAAAATCCCGTATCTCCCAAGTGCCATTTTCCCGCAAAAAAGGTTTTGTATCCTTGTTTTTGAAGGGTCTCGGCGATGGTGTTTTCCTCTAAGGTCAACTCGTGGAGATCGCTGGGCCCCAAAAGTATTTTGTCTCTAGGGTCTTGCCCTGGAATCCAATCGGTAATGTTTAATCGAGTAGGGTGTTTGCCCGTCATAATAGCAGCCCGTGTAGGGGAGCAGACGGGGTGGGCAGAATAGGCTTGAGTGAAACGATAACCCATATTAGCTAAACTATCAATATTTGGAGTCTCATAAAAAGAACTACCATAACAACTGAGATCTTTCCAACCCAAGTCGTCCACCAAAATAAAAAGAACATTAGTTTGGGGTTCTACTTTTTTGACCTCCTCGGTGCAAGCCATATATGATAAAAATAATAATATTACGTATTTAGCCATGCCTATTTTATAGTTGAACAGTTAATGGCCAGCCTGTAAACTGTTTGGCATCTGCATTTAAAACATTTGATTCACGAGGCCAGCATTCGAAGGTAACTTCGTTTTTTTCAATGTCAAAACGGATAAAACCAAATCCCGCACCATTGGACTTAGTGTCTGGATTGGCATAGGCGTGCATGGTGATTTTATTTTTAAATCCATCTAGATAACGTCCTGTCCAAGGAAGAAGATCGTTATTATTTTCTCCAGACATTTCGTCCTCTGGCCACCACCATCTGCTGTAGTAATTATTAATTATGGCAGGAACCACAAACGCCCAAGGACCATCCTCATACTGATTAATACCATGATGAATTAGTGTGGCCAGATGTTGGTCTCCCGCAATGTGCACAGCACCTGCCTTTTGGATCAAGCTCAGAGCCTTATTTCTTCCATGTTGAGGCCAACCATTGGAATCTAAATCTGCATGTAGACGTTCAGCGAGTCTTCCATGTAGATGTGCACCACCACAAAATCCAGTAGCTGATAAAACTGCTTTCATTTTTGAGTTTTTGTCAACACCCCATTCCTTCAAAAATTGATGTTGAAGTTCCCCTAATAAAACCAATTCGGGCAGATTGATAGACTCGGGATTGTAACTGGGATCGTTGATATGGTCTGCTCTAGGACCTTGTTTGGGAATTTTCCCATTGGGTCCCGATTTAAATTTTCGGTCCTCAATGATGGCGAAGTCTACTCCACCAATTTTTAAGCTGGTAAAATAGGCTTTGATTCCTTGTTCTAAGGGCGCTTGATGATAGGGATCAGGCAAATGATTCGTCTGTGCTCTTTCTACCATTTTGACATACTCGGGATTAAAAAAGTAGCCCCCATCATTGCCGTCATTTCGCATCGATTTTTTTCCACTCTCACCCCATAGATTCCCCTGACCTATATCATGATCGTCGGGAATAGTTATACATGGTCGGTGTCTAAATACTTCTCTAAATTGCATTCCAAATTTCAACCAAGCCGCCGTGTGCTCTTTGTGGTCATAGGATTGGTCTCCTGCAAAAAAAACCACATCGGGATCAAGTGCATTGATGTTTTTTACATATTTTTCTCTGGCCCCACGATCTTTGTTGCTGTTACAAGAAAGTGCTGCCATATTGATTTCATTTTTGTCAACAGGGTCTTTTCTAATGGTGCCTTCAAATTGGGCATTTTCACCATGAAGTATCCGGTATTTTACAGACTTTTTCATGTCCCAACCTTCTATTCTGAAAAAGGCAGCCCAACCTATTTCATTTACCTTTTGGGTTTGTACTTCCTTCCATTGGTCTTTTTGGAAGAGCTCCAACCTAACGATCCGGGTTTCCTCAGGATATAGGGGGAACAACTGAGCTGAAAGCTTTAGGTTGTTATTTGAAGTAGTATAAATCCCAAAAGCTACCGTCTGATCTCTAGGAACCTTCATGTTTATAATTTTACTGGTTTTTCGATTCCACCAATCGTTTGTCGCCAGAGTATCTAGTTTGGTGAATGGGG
>CACLQG010000063.1 GCA_902609035.1 uncultured Bacteroidota bacterium | reverse complement strand
CTGCATGAATCAATTTATCGCACTATACTCCAAAAAAATATTTATCTAATATCTTCTTTTTTCAAGTTATAATTACCTCTCTAATAACCCAAACTAAACCCAAAAAAAGGGTTGGGTTTCCAATTTCATCAGAACAGATGAAAAAAAAGATGTTAAAATCTGACAGAATTGTACCCCCTCAATTGCTATACTAGTATAACCCTCAAAGATGAAGGTTAGGGTGAAATTCCCTATATCGTTTTTGTATGATAACATTAAATGTAACTATATGGATATCAGTCAAGTATCAAAATATGTAAATGCAATTGCAAATATGGCTAGGTGGTCACAAACAACATTTATCAGGACATTTTACAAGTTTAAACCTCACATGATTGAAAAAAGAGTCAAAAAATTATCTCAGCATCCAAAGGTGGATGGGGTATTCGTAACCTCTGAAACTGATAACCCAAAAATGAATCATTTGCACTTAGCAATCGCGGGCAAAAAATTATCTAGAGATGATTTAGCAGCAGCCATGAATTTGAAAACAGAATTTATAGGAAACATCGAACCGATCCGAGGCAAAAAACAAACACTACAATACATCAGCAAACAGCTGACCCGTCAGAATCGGTACATTGACGCGTACCATAGTTTATTTATTAATTCTAAAAACACAGAAAAATGAAATTTAATTCTAAGATCACAATTCCTCTAAGCCATGAGGACAAAAACTTTATTCAGAAAAAAGCGACAGAGAACAGACAGACCGTTTCAGGTTATGTTCGTTCAAAAATGTTTGATCGTATTGATCTCCGAAGAGAGGAAGAAAACCTGTTTTAAAAACCTCGGGTGTGTTCGATTTAAGGGTGGTTAAGCATAGCCAATCTTCGTCTAATCCATAACTCGCTCCCTTTTTAAAACACATGAAAAACATATGTTAATCATATGAATTCGCAATGCGGTGGCATATTAAAATAATAGATAAATAATGTAACATGGCTTATAGAGATAGATCCCAATGTGCCAAAAAATGGTTGGCCACAAATTACACAGATATAAATCCAGACACGGGTGAAAAGGAAACCCATACATTACAGGAATGGATGCTAATTAAAGTCCCAGGTGCTAGGGAATATAGAAAGAAGTATTATGGGTTTTGAAAAAGGGCACACGCATGCAGTAGGGAGACCAAAAGGATCACTCAATAAAAATACTACTAAGGTCAGGGAACTATTCAAAGACCTCATTTTAGAGAATTACGAACAGTTGAAATATGACCTGGGTGAATTAGAGCCACTCGATAGGATAAAGATGATTATTGAGCTATCAAAGTTTGTATTACCAGCCTTTAAAACAATAGACCGAAAAGACATAGTAAACGACCTTGGTTGGGGTGTGAATGATGATTTGTGGAGTTAATATTTATACAAAAATTGTATATTGATTTGAATAATTATTCCAATGAGAAATCTTGGTCTACTTTTTATTATAATTTTTAGTAATCTGATTTTCGCAAATGAATGTGAAGAAAAGGTACGTGATGTATACAATAAACTTATAAATAGTATCGGTAATAATTTCCCTTCTCCTCCAGATTTAATTATTGTCGATGAAGAGAGAAACGTTGCATATATTTCTGATAAAGGAATAGTAATTGAAAAAAAACTGATTAATCTATTTTGCGGGGATCACAATTTCGAAGATAAAATTGCATACGTTTTATCTCATGAGCTGGCTCATCACTATTTAAATCATAGTTGGATGAGAAATACCAGTTTGGGATATGCTTCATCCATAGGAGATTTTGTTCAAAAAAATGCAATTAGTAGCGAACAAAGAAAACTTGCAGAAACCTCTGCTGACTTATTTGGAGGATTCTTTGGTCAAATTTCAGGTTACAATGTTTTGGGGCATGCTAAGGAAGTATTATCCAAAATATATGATGAATATGGTATAAGTAAAGAAATTAAAGGATATCCTTCGTTAGATGAAAGGTTCCTCATTATTGATAGTAAAAGAAGTGAAGCCAATTCGTTAGAAAAATTGTTTGATTTAGGAAATGTATTTCTAAGGTTTGGTGAATTTGAAATTGCTAAAGCTTGTTTCGAAGATATTTTAAAAAATAATTTTACATCAAGAGAGATATACAACAACCTTGGAACAGTATATTTATTATATGGAATTACCATTATGGATAATAACATAGCACGATTAAAGTTACCTGTAAACATCGATTATGTCACTAGGGCAAAAACAGGATTATCTAGGTCTGCAGATTTATTCAATGACTCAAAAAAGATGCTTGAAAATGCTAAATCCCTTTTCGAAAATGCTCTTTTACTAGACAATTCTTACATTCCTTCAAAACAGAATCTAATTATACTTAATTTTTTGGATTCATATTCAAAAAAAACATTCAAGGATTTTTTTAAAACTTCTGGATACAAAAATCTCAGAAAAGAAATTCAAATTGATTTAAAAATTATCTCAATGATTCTTGAGGGTGAAAGATCAAAAAAGATTGAGAAATTTATTAGCCAAGGAACTCATAGATCTCTATATAATTTATATCAAAGTGGTAATCAAACAGAATCTAGAATAAATGTTTTTTCTAAGTTTAAAATTGACGAATCAATTAGAATTTTTGGCATTGAGAGACCTTATGAGTCAGTAAACACACAATATGGTAATTTGAATTTTAAATTCAAAAAAGAGGAGAATTATGTTATGTATGAGTTAGACGATAAATATTTAATTGAGTCGTCCCTAGACCATACCAATAAAGACGAAGGGATTTTCTACAATAATAGAGTTTTTTACTTGGTCAAATAATAATTATAGAATGAAAAAAATATTATTTACCCTCACAGCTTTATTTATAAGTTTCTATTCTTTCACTCAAGATGAAAAAAGATTAGCACTAGTTATTGGAAACGCTAATTATGAAAAGGGAGAATTAAAAAACCCTGTAAATGATGCCAGACTAATAGCATCTACTCTAGACTCTCTAAACTTTGATGTAATCTTAAAAGAAAATTTAGCAACTAAAAGAGATATGACTTCTGCTATTAGAGAATTTGGCAGTAAACGCTCAGAATATGATGTTGCTTTTGTGTACTATGCAGGTCATGGGATTCAAGTTGATGATAAAAACTTTTTGCTTCCAACTAAAGAAGTTTTTGAAGAAGAGTTTGATGTTATGGACTATGGAGTTAGTGTGCAAAATATTATGAGATATTTTAGAGCTCAAACCAATGAAGTAAATATTTTAATTCTTGATGCGTGTAGAGATAATCCTTTCGAATCTAAGTGGAACACAACTCGCTCAATAAAAGGACAAGGGCTAGCAAAAATACCACCTCCGACAGGATCATTGATTGCATTTTCAACAGATTCAGGCAAAACAGCTCCAGATGGAGATGGAGAAAATAGTATTTATACTATCAGTCTTTCAAAAAACATGCTATTTGTGGATACATCGATTGATCAGGTTTTCAGAAATGTTAGAGCTGAGGTATTAGTTGAAACCGGAGGAATGCAAAGACCAGTTGAAGCTACACAACTTACAGGTGATGTTTTTTATCTGAATAAGTCAGACTATACTGATGAGTTAGAGAGAATTGAAGAAGTTATTTATAATGAAGAGGAAAATAAATATCAAAATAGCATTTTAATAATTGAGAGGATTTTGGAAAACCAACCTGATAATCTAAAAGCTCAAAATTTAAAAGGTGAATTATTATTTGTTCTTAAAAACTATAAAAACGCAATAGATTATTATAAATCACTAATGTTATTAAATGGGGATAATTTTTTTGTACAATTGGGATTATGTTATCTAGAAATGGGTTTAGAAGCTAAAGCCCAAGAAAATTATAATAAAGCCATT
>CACLQG010000062.1 GCA_902609035.1 uncultured Bacteroidota bacterium | reverse complement strand
AAAAAACTGACAGCTAGGTTAATCATACTTTTTCGCTTGTTGCCATAAAAATTCCATTTCCTCAAAACTAAGATCGCTAATTTTTCTCCCCATTAAGCTTGCTTTATTTTCAATGAAATTAAATCGTTTTATAAATTTTTTATTGGTTCGTTCCAGAGCATTTTCAGGATTTATTTTTAGAAGTCTAGCATAATTGACCAAGGAAAATAAAACATCTCCAAACTCAGCTTCCATTTTAATTTTATCTACCCCGCCTACCTCATCTTTTAACTCATCTAGCTCCTCTTTTAACTTATCCATTACTGCCTCTGCATTCTCCCAATCAAAACCTACTCCTGATGCCTTATCTTGAATTCTATTGGCCTTAACTAAAGCTGGAAGACTTTTGGGTACTCCTCCCAAAACACTTTTTTTCCCTTCTTTTAATTTAATCTCCTCCCAGTTCTTGAGTACCTGATCCGCATTTTCTAACACAGTATCGTTATATACATGAGGGTGCCTGTTAATGAGTTTTTCTGAAATTTGGTAGGCCACATCTCCTATATCAAAAGCGTTTTTTTCACTTCCAATTTTCGAATAAAATACAATGTGGAGTAATAAATCCCCCAACTCATTTTTTATTTCCACTAGGTCGTTATCTAAAATAGCATCGCCCAATTCGTAGGTTTCCTCAATTGTAAGGTGGCGGAGGGTCTGAAAAGTTTGTTTTCTATCCCAAGGACATTTTTCCCTTAGTTCGTCGATTATAATGAGCAAACGCTCTAAAGCCTGAAGTTGTTCTGTTCTCGAACCCATTTACTTTTTCTCAGTGGTTGAAGGTTTTTCCTCCTCTGTTAGTTCAAAGTTATATTTACCAAAATCTAAAAGTAGATTGTACCACTGTATAATTTTTTTAATGTCAGTGCTGTATACACGATCCTGGTCATAATCCTGGAAAACGTCAAAAAAATAAGCCTCTAAATCATCTTTGGAAGCTTTGGGCTTAACCCTTGCAGTTTTACCCTTTTCCAGTAGATATATATTTTTAAAAATTTCTGATAATGGCATTTCGTCTTTTAGTCCAAAAATCCTAATCTCTGACAACAGATTAATTTCTTGGCCCAGGTTGGTAGCAATTTTCTTTTGATCAATAATAGAGGTGGCTATTATTCCCGTTTTCGTTTGTGCAATCATTTTATACAAACCCTGTTTTCCTGAAATTGTCAAAATTTTATCTAACCCTATTTGACTCATTTTCTTTTTTTATTGGTCGAAAAACGCATTTTATAATCGGATGTAATATTGCCTTTAATGATATTATTCAATTTACCCTTTAATAACCTTTTCTTTAAAGGACTGAGTTTGTCGGTAAATAATATTCCTTCAATATGATCATACTCATGTTGGACTACCCGAGCAGCCAAACCATTCAAAGTCAAGGTTTGTTCTTTCATCTTTTCATCCAAAAAAGATATTGTAATTTCTTCCTTTCTACATACTTCCTCTCTAATATTAGGAATACTCAAGCACCCTTCTTTGAAGTCCCACTCATCACCACGCTCTTCTGTCATAATTGGATTGATAAACACTCTCTTAAAATCTTTCAAAATCTCTACTTCTTCATGACTCAACTCCTCATACTCCGCAAATGGCGAAGTGTCAATCACAAATAATCTTTTGGACTCCCCTATTTGAGGTGCGGCTAATCCAACGCCATTTGCTTCATACATGGTTTCCCACATATCTGCAATCAGTTTTTTTAGATTAGGATCCTGAGTATCTAAATTCGAAGCCTTGACCTTCAATACACTTGAACCATAAGCCACTATGGGTAAAATCATAATATAAGTTTAGAATTTGATTCTAAAAAAGAACGTAAAATCAATGTAGCACTAATTTCATCTAAGACAGCCTTATTTTTTCTGGTCTTTTTTTTGGCACCTGTTTCGATCAAACTTTTAAAGGCCATTTTTGAGGTAAAACGCTCATCCTGTCTGGCAATAAGAATATTTGGAAATGCTTTTTGTAATTGTATTACAAATAATAAAATTTCCTTTTCGACCTCAGAAACGTTTCCATCTCTTTGTTTGGGTTGTCCCACAACAAACTTATCAATCTCAATTTCTTTTTGATAATCACTAAGAAAAGGGATTACTTTTTGGGTTTCAAGTGTAGTCAAACCACTTGCAATAATTTTAAAGGAATCAGTGTGTGCCAGCCCTGTAAGTTTCTCCCCGAAATCAAT
Organism: uncultured Bacteroidota bacterium; assembly: GCA_902609035.1. The sequence continues at coordinate 1,710 of CACLQG010000062.1, read as the reverse complement.
TGCTATAAAAACGCCCATTTTATTTACAAATATACTTTTTTTGAGAAGATAATTATGGGGAATAAAACTCCCGAATTCAGTATTTTTGAAAAAAATCAATATGCAAAGTATAATAGAGTGTGCTTGGGAAGATCGATCACTATTGGAAGATAGTAAAACTCAAGAAGTCATAAGAGAAGTCATAAATCAATTAGATTCTGGAAAACTAAGAGTCGCCAGTCCAACCGATTCATTATGGCAAGTCAATGAATGGGTAAAAAAAGCAGTGGTACTTTACTTCCCCATCCAAAAGATGGAAACCCTAAAGGCTGGTCCAATGGAATTCCATGACAAAATGGCTCTAAAAAGAGGATACAAAGAAAAAGGAATCCGAGTGGTACCTCATGCTATAGCACGTTATGGGGCCTACATATCCAGTGGAGTAATTATGATGCCAAGTTATATTAATATTGGTGCTTATGTTGACTCAGGAAGTATGATAGATACTTGGGCGACAGTGGGAAGTTGTGCTCAAATAGGGAAAAATGTACACCTAAGCGGAGGTGTTGGTATTGGAGGGGTATTGGAACCCCTTCAAGCTGCTCCCGTAATCATAGAAGATAATGCCTTTATTGGATCAAGATGTATTATAGTGGAAGGAGCCAGAATAGGAAAAGAGGCTGTTTTGGGTGCCAATGTTGTCATAACTGCCTCAACAAAAGTAATCGATGTTTCAGGTTCGAGTCCAGTTGAGTATAAAGGAGAGGTGCCCGAAAGATCAGTTGTTATTCCTGGTAGCTACACTAAAACTTTTTCTGCAGGGGACTATCAAGTGCCCTGTGCATTGATTATTGGAGAAAGAAAAGAAAGTACCGACAAAAAGACTTCCTTGAACAAAGCACTGAGGGATTACGATGTAGCTGTATAATTTACCTAGGATTATGCTCAATTTAAGTATTGTTATAGTCAACTACCGTTCATGGTCTAAACTCGAGAGCTGTTTGTTGAGTATTTACCAACAAAAGCAAAAAGTAAAAAAAGTCGTCATTGTCGATAATCTGTCAGATGATGGAGTTATTCAAGGTTTTGTCAAAAAATTTCCTTGGGCAGAATGGGTTAAAAACGATAGTAATGCTGGATTTGCAGCAGGCTGTAATTTAGGTGCCCGAAATTGTTCATCAAAATGGTTCTTGTTCCTAAATCCTGATACAAGACTGCCTACAGATTGCTTGTCTACTTTAATCCCTTACTGTGACCAACACCCAGATTTTCATTTGATCACCATCAAGCAATTAAGTGAGAGTGGAAAAAACACACATCCCTACGGAGTTTTTCCAAATGTTTGGAATAGTTCAGGAATTTTAAGATCATTGAACCGATTGATTTTCCAAACTGATCAAACAAAGAAAGCAATTTCCACCAGTCCCATAACATTTCCACATTGGATATCCGGTTCTTTTGTCTTGTTAAGAAAAGAACATTTTGATCTTTTAGGCGGTTGGGACGACCAGTTTTGGATGTATTGTGAAGACATTGACTTGTCCAAAAGAGGAGAAGAAAAAGGCCTACTTAGAGTTCTGCTAAACCAATGGGAATGTTTGCACTCCCATGGTGTTTCCTCAAGGGCCAATAAAAAAACAAAGGTTTTAACCAAAGCCGAAGTCGTTAAGTCTACCCACATCTACATTGAGAAACATTTCATCGGAAAAAACAAAAAGTGGGCCCACCAGT
>CACLQG010000061.1 GCA_902609035.1 uncultured Bacteroidota bacterium | reverse complement strand
CTCAAGTTAATTCTGAACATTGTCGACATAAGATTTTCAATGGTCGTTTTGTAATTTCCGGTTTGGAGCAGGAGGAAAGTTTGTTTGAGATGATCAAAAAGACTTCCAAAACAAACCCAAACAACATAGTGTCTGCATACAAAGACAATGTGGCTTTTGTGTCGGGTCCAACAATCGAACAGTTTGCCCCTAAAGATGGCTCTGTTCCTAGCCCTTTTGAAACACGTAACATAGAAAGTATAATATCTTTGAAAGCGGAAACCCATAACTTTCCTACAACAGTAGAGCCATTTAACGGCGCTGCTACAGGCTCTGGTGGAGAAATTCGCGACCGATTGGCAGGAGGTCAAGGTTCCCTGCCATTGGCAGGTACAGCAGTTTACATGACCCCTTACTCTAGAGTTACAAATGATCGTGTTTGGGAAGAAGGCTTTCCAAAAAGAAAATGGCTGTATCAAACGCCTTTAGATCTTTTGATAAAGGCTTCTAATGGAGCATCTGATTATGGGAATAAATTTGGACAACCTCTTATATCGGGTTCAGTTTTGACATTTGAACATGAGGAAAAGGATCAAAGATTGGGCTATGACAAGGTAATCATGATGGCAGGAGGAATTGGCTATGGTATAAAAGATCAAGCTCAAAAAAAGATGCCATCCAAAGGAGACATAATTGTGATTTTAGGAGGTGACAATTATAGGATTGGAATGGGAGGAGCAGCCGTTTCCTCAACAAATACTGGAGCATTTAATAACGAAATTGAGATAAATGCAGTACAGCGATCGAATCCCGAAATGCAAAAAAGAGTAGCCAATGCCATAAGAGGTCTGGTCGAAAGTGCTGAAAACCCTATTCTATCAATTCACGATCATGGCGCAGGGGGGCATTTAAATTGCTTATGTGAATTAGTTGAGGACACTGGTGGGGAAATACATATTGATCAACTCCCACTGGGCGATCCTACATTATCTGCAAAAGAAATTATAGGAAATGAATCTCAAGAGCGAATGGGATTGATTCTTTCAGAAAAAGACACTAATCTGCTGGAAACCATCGCTCAGCGAGAAAGGGCTCCATTATACATTGTTGGTAGGGTAACAGGAGACAAAAATTTTTCATTTGTAAATGAAAAAAATGGTGAAAAACCAATTGATCTTGCCGTTGAATCCTTATTTGTAGATGCACCCAAAACAACCCTTGTCGATCAAAATAAAAAGGTGAATTTTGAAGACCCTTCTTACCAATTCTCAGACTTTGAGACTTATCTCGCTGATGTGCTGATGTTGGAAGCTGTAGGCTGTAAAGATTGGCTAACTAACAAGGTGGACCGCTGTGTAACTGGGCGAGTAGCCCAACAGCAAACGGTGGGTGAATTACAACTTCCTTTGAGTAATTGTGGTGTAATGGCATTGGATTTTAAAGGACAACACGGAATTGCTACTGCCATTGGACATGCTCCCGTGATTGGATTGATTGATCCGGAAAAAGGAAGTGTAAACGCTATTACGGAATCACTTACGAATATCGTTTGGGCCCCGCTGGCAGATGGTTTAAAATCAATTAGCCTTTCGGCAAATTGGATGTGGCCATGCAACAATCCAGGTGAAAATGACCGTCTTTATCAAGCGGTAAAAGCCTGTTCAAATTTTGCAATTGACTTGGGAATTAATATTCCAACTGGAAAGGATTCTTTGTCGATGAAACAAAAATATCAGGAAGGGGATGTTTTGGCACCAGGTACTGTAATCATCTCCTCTGCTGGAGAATGCAAGGATGTAAAAAAGGTGGTTACCCCAGTTTCCATACCCGATAAAGGTGATCTTTATTACATCAATTTGTCCTCACAAAAACATGTTTTAGGCGGATCCTCTTTGGGTCAAGTATTGAATAAGGTTGGCTCCAAAGCCCCTGGAATTAGCAATGTTTCTATTTTAAAAAATAGCTTTAATATAATTCAAATATTGATATTGGAAGACAAAATTATTTCGGGTCACGATATCTCTTCAGGTGGTTTAATTACAACATTACTAGAAATGTGTTTTCCTTCTCAAAATGTGGGTATGGAAATAGATCTTACAACATTGGATGAAATTGATAGTATGGCTTTATTGTTTGCCGAAAATGCAGGTTTTATTTTGCAAAGTGAAAGCGATCTCAATGCGCATTTCAAATCCAAAGGAATAAATTGTCATTGCATCGGTAAAGTAAATCAGTCAGGGCTGTTGAATATTATTAATCATAAAGACGAATTGGGGTTAGATGTTTCGCAATATCGAGATATTTGGTTTTCAACCTCAGCGGCACTGGATGCCCAACAAAATAAATGCGCGAATGAAAGGTTTAATAATTATAAGACCACTCCTCTAAAATTTAATTTCCCAACCTTATTCACAGGTGAATTAGCGTCCTCTGATTCAACCAAAATAAAAGCAGCCATCATCAGAGAAAAAGGAAGTAATTCGGAGCGAGAAATGGCTTATGCAATGCATTTAGTTGGTTTTGAGGTACATGATATTCATATGACGGATTTGATTGAAGGAAGGAAAACCTTAGAGGAATTTAAATTTATAGCAGCTGTTGGTGGTTTTTCGAACTCGGACGTTTTGGGGTCAGCGAAAGGCTGGGCGGGAGCTTTTTTGTACAACCCAAGAGCCAAGAAAAGTTTAGATGACTTTTTTGCTAGAGAAGATACCCTTTCACTAGGGGTTTGTAATGGTTGCCAATTGTTTATTGAACTGGGGTTGATTACTCCTGATCACAAAACGCTACCAAAAATGAACCATAACGATTCAAGAAAGTTTGAATGTCAATTTACTGCTGTAACCATTGGCACTTCTTCCTCTGTAATGATGGAAGGATTGGAGGGAAGCACATTAGGGATTTGGGCAGCTCATGGTGAGGGTAAATTTAAATTACCAATGGAAGAATCTCAATACCAAATTCCTGCAAAATACCATCAACAGTCCTATCCTGCCAATCCAAATGGTTCCGATTTTAACGCTGCAATGTTGTGCAGTAAAGATGGTAGACATCTGGTAATGATGCCACATCTAGAACGTTCTACTTTCCCATGGAATTGGGCTCATTACCCACAGGAAAGATCAGACAAAGTCTCTCCATGGATTACTGCTTTTGAAAATGCAAAGCAATGGCTATATCGAAAGTAAAAGTTTTGTAAAATAAATTTTATTACTTTAGGCACAAAGATGACCATGCAGCCCTCTAGGATTTTTGATATTTTGAGTATTCTCGTTCATCAACATCCACTTGAAAGGTGTCTCAGTGATAAAAGAAATGGGGTTTGGAAGCCACTCTCTACTGAGAAGTTTTTCGAGTCTGCCAATTATGTAAGTACTGCACTATTAGCCTTAGGGGTTAAACCCCAAGATAAAATCTCACTTATTTCTACAAATAATAGATCAGAATGGTCTATAGTCGATATGGCAATTCTTCAAATTGGAGCCATATCAGTCCCACTTTACCCTAATATAAGCTCTAAAGATTACAAATATATTCTCAATCACTCTGAGAGTATATACTGCTTTGTTTCGGATCAGGACCTTTATGAAAAAGTTGTTTCTATAAAAAAGGAAGTAAAAGGGCTCAAAGAAATTTATTGTTTTGATGAAATTGAAAATTGCAAAAACTGGTCTGAATTGTATGAGCTGGGAAAAGAAGAGTGGAATGAAAAAAAGCTTAATAATACAAAAGCAATTGTTGAAGCGAGTGACCTGGCAACCATTATTTACACCTCTGGGACAACAGGGACTCCAAAAGGTGTTATGCTGAGCCATAATAACATAGTGTCGAATGTTATCTCAGCAACAAAAAAGTTTCCATTCGAAGATAGAAATCAAACTGCCTTAAGCTTTCTTCCTATGTGTCATATTTTTGAAAGAACTTTTATCTATGGTTATTTGTATAATTGTATAGAAATTTACTATGCTGAATCTCTCGAAACTATTGCAGAAAATTTAAGAGAAATCAAGCCAAATTTTATGACGGCTGTTCCAAGACTTTTGGAAAAAGTTTATGACAAAATATACGCGAAGGGTAAC
>CACLQG010000060.1 GCA_902609035.1 uncultured Bacteroidota bacterium | reverse complement strand
AGAAGCGCAATCAAAGAAATAAAGACTAGCAGCATGGCCCCAACATTAACTGCCATTTTTACTCCTTCTGAAGTACCATTAGATATGGCATTGAGAAAATTATTTCCCACACCATCAGTAGGAATATTTATTAATTCGGGGATTTTATTTTTTTGTGGAAATACGATTTTAGAGATTACCACTGATCCCGGCGCAGCCATCACTGAGGCAGCCAAAAGGCTTTTAGCAAATTCCATTCGTTGAGCAGGATCGTCTCCTCCCAGAAAACCGATGTAGGCTCCCATTACACTTCCTGCTACAGTAGCCATTCCCCCAACCATCACTAAAAATAATTCTGATCGGGTCATTTTAGCTAAATAAGCCTTGATCAATAAGGGTGCCTCTGTTTGCCCCAAAAAAATATTTCCCGCAACTGCCAGACTTTCCGCTCCCGAAATACCTAAAAGTTTTCGCAAACCCCAAGCCAAGGCTATCACTACTTTTTGAATAATACCAAAATAATATAATAATGATGTTATTGCAGAGAAAAATATGATGATTGGCAGTGCCTGAAATATAAAAATAAATCCATATTTATCAACACTGGCAAATTCACCCAAAAGCATTTGAGTGCCTGCTTGAGTATAATCCAAGATATTTACAAAAAAGCCACTGATATGCTCAAAAAAACTTTTAATCGATGAGATTTTAATCACACTAATCGCAATCACTACTTGAATTAGTAGGCCTACACCCACGGTTTTCCAAGGGATATTTTTTCGATTGTTACTTAAAGCGTAAGCGATAAGGATTAAGACCAAAATACCCATTAAACCTCTTGTCAAAGAAACTAAACTCACGCCTTGATGTGGTAGGATCTCCATAATCTTTATACAAATGACTAAATAAAACTTGAATCAAGAGCGTTTTTTTCAGAGATTATCAATAATACTTCCCTTATCCAAACAATCTAATTTAAAACATAAATATCGGGTTTATTCAGATATCATTTCCTGAATCATTTGCAGCGTAGTAATTAATTTAATTTTGTGAACTGAGTCTTTATATTCCCCAATCTCTAATCGTTTTTCTAAATGTTCAACTAATTCTTTAATCGTTGTTTTTCCGTTCATTTTTTTAAGATTTGGGTACTTCCACTAATAAGACTTTTGAGTTGGATTTTGAAATAAAAGGTATTTTTGTGGCATCCCAAACTCCTAATGCGTCACGTTTGTTAAGCTCCTGATCACCAACTTTAAATCCTCCTTCAATGACAAAAACATATACACCATTCCCTTCCTTTTCGATCTCATATTCAGTTGCTGTAGGTTCCTCAAAGTCACCGAGGTAAAACCAAGCGTCCTGATGAATCCATACCACATCGTTATCTTTATCAGGGGACAACACCTTATAAAAAGCATTCTTTTTTTTCAACTTTAGTAGTGATCTTTGATCATATCGAGGCTTCACATTATGTTTGTTTGGAATTACCCATAGCTGAAGTAAATTGATAGGTTTATCGGTATTTTTGTTGTATTCACTGTGGTATACCCCAGTGCCTGCACTCATTACTTGTATTTCTCCTTCATTAATCACACCTACATTACCCATACTATCTTTGTGTTCCAAATCACCTGTCAAGGGTATCGTGATTATTTCCATATTGTCATGAGGGTGTGTACCAAATCCCATTCCTGGAGCAATAGTATCATCATTTAGTACCCTGAGGGCACCAAAATTCATCCTTTCTGCATTGTAGTAGTTGGCAAAACTAAAAGAATGATTCGCATTGAGCCAACCATGATCGGCTTTTCCTCTGGTACGGGCGGCATGATAAACAGTTTGCATAATTATATCATTACAAAACTTGTATATACAAACATAATCTATTCTTTTGGCTTTTTAATTTTTTTAGTCGCTTGATTAACAGCATCGATGAGTTCTTTTTTGGCATCAAGATATTGGATAAGGGTCTCCACTTTTGTCTCGGTTTCTTTTTTTTGAATTTGTTTTGTCTTTTCCTCTGCTATTGTAGATTGAATTTCCTTGTAGGTAGTGAAAACGAAGCCAATGATTATAGCCATAGCAATCAATATTGCCAAAATCTCCTCTGTATCGCTTAAATTTAACATCCTAAAAAGTTACTTAAAATTAATAATTCCAAACTATCTTTGCATCCTAAAATTTTAATCTAAAAATATTTATGAGAAATAAATATTTCAAAACCCTATTGGTTGCAATTTCATTTCACACAGTAATAGCTCAAGTTCAAGACAGCCTTCAGCAAAAAATTGCTTTAAAAGAAATCACACTCGATGCCATTCGCATTAAAACACCCAAACGCATCATTCCTTTCGCTTTAACCTATCAAACTTTTGAGGCAAATCAGCTGGGGCTTCCCCAAAACTCACTTCAGGATTACCTCACTTCCGTTCCCGGTTTGTATGCTCAAAACACCCAAAATTTTGCTCAAGACCTGCGGCTGTCCATTCGTGGATTTGGTGCGCGTTCTGGTTTTGGAATTCGAGGTATTCAACTTATAGTTGATGGTATACCTGAGACCACTCCAGATGGTCAAGGGCAGTTGGATAACCTTCCGTTGGGTCTAATTCAATCCCTTACTGTGCTGAGAGGTCCAGCCTCTAGCTTTTATGGAAATGCCTCGGGGGGGGTCATTAAGATTAATACTCTGGAGGATTTTGAAGATAATTTTGTAAGAATTCGAGCACAGGGAGGAAGTTATTCAAGCAGAAATTTGGCAGCTACAGTAGGATTTAAGAAGAACAAAACAAAGGCTGTAATCTTTCAAAACTTCACTCAGTCAGAGGGTTATCGTGACCACAGCCAGTATAAACAACAAGTTTTCAATGCAAGGATATGGCACGATATTTCCACAGACAATCAAATCCGTTTTCAATTCAACTATACCAATAGCCCTTACGCCTATGATGCAGGGGGTATCAATATCCAAAATGTTCAAGAAAACAGGAAACAGGCACGTTTGCAAAATGAGACTTATAAAACATATGAAACCGTTGACCATCTTAAAACAGGGCTTCAATGGGAAAAGCAAATCAATGATAAGCTTAGCTTTGATACCTACGCTTTTTATGCCCACCGTGATTTTGTAGGTCGGCTTCCTTTTGGATATGGTGGCTACGTTGATCTGGAAAGAAATTATTATGGCTTGGGTTCGGCCTTGGAGTTTAAGCCCAGAAACAATCACCTAATGCAATTGCGCTTCTCCCTTGCGGATCAAAAAGATCACCGTAAACGTTTCAGAAACGAAGAAGGCACTCCAGGAGAAATTACACTAGACCAAGATGAGTTATTTTTCAATACCGCTTTGAGTTTTCTTGATGAATTAAAATGGGACTATAGTATTATTAGATTGGGATTACGCTATGATCACCAAAGATTGGGTACGCAAAAACAAAGCGACAAAGTAAATCTCAACACCTTCAACCCTAGCCTGGGTTACACCTACACTGGATTGGGAAGCCACATATTATTCATATCTTACTCCAGCAGTTTTGAAACTCCAACTTTAAACGAACTTTCTGCCAATCCTTCTGGTGGTGATGGATTTAACCCTAATCTTTCTCCCTCAAAAGCCCAGAACTTTGAATTAGGGTGGCGATTAACCTCACCTGAAAATACTCTTGAGGCCACTCTTTATTGCATTAATACCCAAAATGAAATTCTTCCCTACGAGCTTGAGAATTTTCCTGACAGAGATTTCTACCGAAATACTGGAAAAACCGAAAGGAGGGGAATCGAGCTTTTTTGGGAGCACCAAAAAGGACCTTGGGAATGGATACTCTCTTACAATTATGCATCACTCAAATTTAACAACTATATTTTGGGAGAAAACGACCTATCTGGAAAAAATCTGCCAGGTGTTCCTCAACAACAGTTTTCCAGCTCGTTACAATACAATTTTTCAAATGGCTGGGGCATCTTACTTCAAACACAGTACACGGGTGAGCTCTATGCTGATGATGCAAACTCTACTATGGTTTCCGACTATTTGCTGACTAATTTGAGGCTTTGGAAACCTTTCAGAAAAATTATTTTTTTTGGTGGTGTAAACAACTTATTAAATAGAGATTATTTTGATAATGTAAGAATTAATG
>CACLQG010000059.1 GCA_902609035.1 uncultured Bacteroidota bacterium | reverse complement strand
GCCATTGTTTGAGCCGTTTTTGGGTTCTGGGCCTCCATTGTCTGATAAAAAGAAAATGATCGTATTTTTAGCGATTGATGAAGATTTCAATTGATCAAGAATTCTTCCCACACCATCATCAACAGCACTGACCATTGCAGCATAGGTTTTTCTTTTTTTGTCTTCGATATGTTCAAACCGATCCAGATATTTTTGAGTGGCTTGAAGAGGTCCGTGAGGAGCGTTATAGGCCAAATACAAAAAGAAAGGACCTTCCTTGTTTTTCTCTACGAACTTTACCGCCTCATTTGAAAACTCATCTGTCAAGTATTCGTCTGTTTTTTCTGGTTTGTGATCCCTCATAATCCAAGTTCTGTAACTCAAAGGTTCGTCACTGATCGAATAACTATCCTTTATTGTGAGCTCCTCGGGAAAATATCGGTGGCCTCCACCCAAGTGTCCATAAAAAAAATCGAATCCCCGATTTAGTGGATGATTGGAAATATGCGCCCCCAAATGCCATTTGCCTACTACTCCTGAGGTATATCCTACTTGACTTAACACTTCAGGAATGGTTTTTTCTGATTGGGGTAAACCCATATTGGGGTCATTGGGGCGGTATTGTGCATTTCTTTCATAGCCAAAACGTTGCTGGTATCGCCCAGTCATGAAACCTGCACGGCTAGGACTACAAACAGGGTAGGGTGTGTAGCCATTGGTAAACTTAACCCCATTTTGAGTAATGCGATCAATATTAGGGGTAGGTATTTCTACACTGCCATTGAAACCTACATCGATATAACCCAAATCATCTGTCATGATTACAATTACATTTGGTAATTTTTTAATAGAGACTTTTTGAGATTGATTTTCACAACTCAATAGAGCAATAAAAAAGAGTATTAGGATTGAAGTAAATTTAATTTTTGGGCTGTTTTGTTTCATGTTTTAAAAAATAAATTTACCTAAAATAGTTATAAATCATTAATTTGGAGTCACAACGAAATAATAGAATCATTATGCTTTTAAAGTTCAAATTTACCTCACTACTTTTATTTTTTACCATAGGTTTTACATCCTGTAACGATAAAGAAACTCTAGCTCAACCCAATATCATAATTGTCTATATGGACGATTTGGGATATGGAGATGTTAGTTATAACGGAGCAGCCAAATTACAAACACCCAATATGGATGCCATGGCATTGGCAGGTATGCGATTCAATAATGGCTATGCGACTTCTGCGACTTGTACTCCGAGTAGATACGCCCTATTGACAGGGGTGTATCCTTGGCGCGAAAAAAGAGCGAAAATTCTTGCTGGTACTGCTCCATTAATCATTGGTACAGACCAGATGACCCTTCCAAAAATGCTTAAACAAGAGGGCTATCAAACGGCTATCATAGGTAAATGGCATCTAGGTTTGGGCAATGGAAATGTGAATTGGAACGAATTGGTGAGTCCTGGACCTAATGAGGTTGGTTTTGACTATTCCTATATTTTGGCAGCCACTCAAGACAGGGTACCTACAGTGTATATTGAGGATGGAAATGTAGTGGGATTGGACCCTAACGACCCAATAGAAGTAAATTATAAAAAGAATTTTGAAGGAGAACCCACGGGTCTTGATAATCCAGAACTATTGACCATGAAGTGGCATCACGGTCACAATAATAGTATCGTCAATGGTATTCCCAGAATAGGTTTTATGAAAGGTGGAGATACAGCCAAGTGGAATGATATCGATATGGCAGATCATTTCTTGAATGGCATCCAAAAATACATTAAAGACCACAAGGAAAAACCTTTCTTTTTGTACTATTCTATGCAGCAACCACATGTACCGAGAACCCCTCACCCAAGGTTTGAAGGCCTGTCAGATTTGGGTCCCAGAGGAGATGCGATCATAGAAGCCGATTGGTGTTTGGGGGAATTGAAAAAAAATTTGGAGGCTGAAGGTATTTTGGAAAATACGCTGATCATTTTTTCCAGTGACAACGGCCCAGTTTTGAATGACGGTTACTATGACGATTCCGATGTAAAAAATGGCGACCACACTCCTTCGGGGCCCTACCGAGGTGGAAAATACAGCCTTTTCGAAGCGGGTACTCACGTACCATTTTTCACTTATTGGAAAGGAAAGATACAACCTGGAGTTTCAGATGCTATGGTCAGTCAATTAGATATTTTTTCATCACTAGCAGAATTGGTGGGTAGCGAAGTTAGGACAGAAGACAGTCTACCTTTGCTTGACTTATTCATGGGTAAATCTGATAAAGGGAGAAATGAGATGGTGATTGAAGCTACCTCCAGAACTGCTTTTAAAAAAGGGGATTGGGTAATGATTCCTCCCTACAAAGGACCAGTACTGAACGATATGGTACAAATTGAATTGGGCAATGATTCCGATTTTCAGTTGTACAACCTTGCTGAGGATATTGGACAGCAAAATAATCTCGCAGCTAAACAGCCAGAAAAGCTTTACGAGATGATAACAGCTTTTGAAGTTATTAGAGGTGACGATTACCTGAAAACCGAGAAACTAGAATTAAAATAGCTCAGAAAACCACTTCCCATTTTCCTGAGGGAATCTTATAAAAAGATGCCATAGGTGTCTTTTTACCGTTGATGCGTATCGATCTTCCTTGAGGTATTTTAAAACTTTCTATATCTAGCTTGATTACCATTCCTTTAGGAATGTCAAGTTGAAGGCTTTTATTTTTAATCAAAGTACGGTTCCATTTCACCGAAACCATACCCATGGGCGAAGGTATTGAGGAGTTTATTTTTTTGATTTTGGTTTGTGGTAGCTTAATGATCATTTCTGTCATTCCCGGTTTTGTAGGTTTTACACCTAGGAGAAATTCGGCAAAAAGCGCAGGGATAAAAGCACTTTCAGTTTGAGCATCTGAACGGGTTTGTCGAGGGTCAAATTTACCGCTTCTACCTGTACCATCCAGCCACCATTCCTCCCACAGAGTTCCATTATGTTGTGAGGCCAACATATGATCAAATCTTTTGCGCAATAGATCAAATGATGCATCTACATGGCCGTAATAGGCAATCCCTTGGTGTAGAAAATACGATAGTGCTGGAGTGACAATGGTCATACCTGTGGATCTTTTGATGAATAGGTTGGGTTCGTCTGCCAAAAGTTTTTCGACAATTGATTTTCCCTGATCTGCACTGGCAATTTTTAGGGCCAATGCCATCCCATTGCTATGTTCACTATATTTATGAGAAAGCCCAGACTCCAACAATGCATCTGCAAAGAGTCCCTCATTTTCATTCCAAAAATATTTTCTCATAGACCCTCTCAATAAATTGGCTCTTTCCCTAAAAATGTTTGTTTCGTCTTCCTCTAGCCATTTCAAAAGCTTTGAAAAATCTTCTAGCGCACCGAGGTAGTGAGCATTTAAAGTAAAGTTTGCTCCTGCACGATCCAAGTTGGCATGATCTAGCCAGTAGGGGTAAGGAGGCTTATTGATTAACCCCAATTGATCTGTAAAACTGTGCATTAATTCCATGAGCCTATGTGCACTATCCAATAATATCGTGGTGGTAACACGATCCCCAGAAAAGAGGTAGTATTGATATAGACTTCTGATCCAAAGCAAATTGGAATCTAGTATGACCATATAATCGTCACTTTTGAGTGGTGCATAGGCCGGCATGATACCATTTGCTTCTTGTTCTTGTGCGGTTTGCATTAGGTAGCGGCGTTGCAATGCAGTATCACCAAAAATCCACTGATTGCCCATAGCGCCGTAATAACCCGTTTGGGCGTATTGTCTGCGCTCTCTATAGTTGTCAGTATATGCATCAGTGGTACATGCTTTGATGGTTTTGTCAGTCGCATCGAAATAACGCAGTACCCAAGGGGCTTCAGTACTTTGGATTTCCCCCTGTCGTTTAAAAGGGTATTCTAGTCTACGGCTGCCCACCTGAACTACTTTTATAGGATTTTCAGACTTAATGATCAATACCAAATATCGTGAGGGTTTAAAGTAGGTTGACTCCCATTGATCTAGCTCACCCGATAGGGTGAGGTTATCTCTAAAATTGGAATGCAAAATGGTGTGGTTAAAGAAACCATTGATTTGATAAGGAGCGGTAAGTACGTCAACTTGTGTTCCTTTGGTACCTTCAATAGAAAGTCGAGGTGTTCCATTAATTATCTCTCCAAAATCATACATGAGCATCCAAGCTTTTCCTTTTTTTGGAGCTTTTAAAACAAATGGAAGTCGCACATTC
>CACLQG010000058.1 GCA_902609035.1 uncultured Bacteroidota bacterium | reverse complement strand
AACCCCTTATTGTGCCATGCATTTAGATTTTAGGTATTAAAGTTTTCTAGTAATTCCTTTAAGTCTTTCCTTATGCTATCTGAGCTTACAATAAAATTTCCTTTATATACTATCATATATAGACCATCCGGGAGTACATTAAGCAACTCTAATTTATGTCTTTGTATGACCCCATTTATTTGTCTTTTTATTCGATTGCGTCTTGTAGCCGAAAGAACAACTTTTTTGGAAATACCAACCCCTACTTCAAGGTTCTGTAAATTATGGTATTTGTTTAAATAATGTAAAGTCAAACTCCCTGACGTAATTAATTTTCCCCTACTAAAAACAAGGTCAATTTTAGCTTTACTTTTAAACTTTTTAATTTCCCTGTTTTGAATCACGGATTATTAAAAAAAGTGTTGTTTTCACGGTTAATATCAGCCATATAATATGTAGGGTCTATAAATATATCTATGATTTCACTTTTTGGTTTATTTAGGATCAATTTATACTCTGGGCGGGCCCATGGCCAATCTTTCTGAACTATCCAATCTATTTCATAAGGGTTTTCTTTTTCTCCTCTCATCAAGGGAATGGGGATATAGTGAATCTCAGAAAGGCCCCCCTTGTAATTCACCAAGATCTCCAATGGCATAGGCATTAATCCAATTCTTTTAAGCCTTACAGTTGTTTTTACTTCACCTTCAACAGACATTATACCATAATCTATGGTGTTGGTTGTTTGCGTCCAGTCAGTCAGATACCATTTTAATTGTATCCCTGAAATTCTTTCAGCTATCCGTCTAAAGTCGTTGGGGACGGGGTGTTGAAACTGATGTAATAGATAATATTCTTTTAGTGTTTTAGCTAATTTATCCTCTCCTATAATGTAACTTAACTGACTAAGAAAAACAGCTCCCTTGCTATATGCAGAGATTTCATAAGCTAAATTGTAATCATAGCGATTAGCATTGGTTTTCTGTGGCTGTTCCTTTCCAGATCGCGCAAGATAGAGGTAGTTCTCGTAAGAGCTTTCCAAAGGAAATATGGTTTTTTGATTTAGAATCTTTTGCTCTGCCAAAGTAGAAATATAAGTAGTAAATCCCTCGTCCATCCACTCGTATTTCATCTCATTGGTCGCTAGAACGTTTTGAAACCAGGAGTGCGCCAGCTCATGGGCTGTTACTCCAACCAAACTCTCGTAACTTCGGTGACCCGTAATTAAGGTTAACATGGCATATTCCATCCCTCCGTCTCCTCCTTGTGCTACGGTATATTGTTTGTATGGGTAATGCCCAATGCTTTGATTGTAAAAACGCAATAACTCCGCTGTTTTAGGCTGAAGTTTTTTCCAGTTCTCATTGTATTTCGGATTGTCTTTATAGAAAAAGTGTAAAGTAATATTGTTAGGGCCAAGGTAGGTATCATGAATGTATTCCGGGTCAGCTGACCAAGTAAAGTCGTGTACCCTAGGCGCAATAAAGTGCCATTTCAGTTTTCCTTTTTTTGGTCTTCCTTTTTTTTCACTGTATCCATGTCCGACTTCCTCAGGGTTCTGGAGGTATCCGGTTGCAGCTACTGCATATCTTTTATCTAAAGTCAATGTTACATCAAAATCTCCCCACACTCCATGGAATTCTCTTCCTAAATAAGGCTCAGCATTCCACCCCTCATAATCATATTCGGCCATCTTAGGGTACCACTGTGCAACAGAGAGGGCTACCCCCTCTGAGGATTCTCTACCAGCGCGACGTATTAATTTAGGTAACTGGCCCTCAAAATTTAGCGTTAAAAGGGTGCTTTCACCAGGCCCTAAGGTTTTTTTTAGTTTGACTTCCAGTATTGTCCCAGACTCCTTGTGTTTTATGGCATATCCCTCCTGTTTGAGATTAAACACCTTTAAGTACCCGATCTCTGATGTTTTTATAGAGTCAATATCAAATTTGAATCGTGTATTTGCATCCTTTCCCGTTTTTATTCTTACCGCCATTTCACTTCCAGGTTGAAAGGCATTGTAGTAAAGATGGTAAAAAACTTTTTTGAGACTATCTGGGGAATTGTTGGTGTACAATAACTCTTGTTTCCCTGAGTATTTAAAGGTATCAACATCCATTTCAACATCCATTTTATAATCTACAGCCTGTTGCCAGTATCTCTGAGCATTTGTTTGAGAACAGAAGGCAAGTAGAGCGATTAGTGGAACAATTTTCATTTTCTGTAAGCTTTTTCTGAGGCATAAATTAATGCATTGTATAAGTTAATCACTTTCCCAGTTCTAGACAATTTTTTCGGGTTTACTGGCTCACCTGAGGCAGGGTCTTCCACTTTCGGGTGAAGAGGCATTCCGGAATCCATAAGTATTTTCTTTACCTGATGCGCCCTCACCTTGGGGAAAAAAGATCTGATAACCGCAGCGACTCCACTTGTATTAGGAGCTGCCATCGAAGTGCCACTGTAATACTGATATTTTCCAAATGGCACAGAAGACCAAATTTTGTCCCCAGGGGCAAATACATCTACATTTATAGATCCAAAGTTTGAAAATGAGGCAACCTGTTCCTTGCTGAAGGAATAACCCACCGCTCCAACAGTTAGAAAGTTAGTAACAATTTCTTTACCATCAACCTCATCTGTCACATAAGTTTTTTTCCTCCCAGGATCAACATTAGCACTGCTATTACCAGCAGCATTGATGATCAACACATCATTTTTTTCCGCGTGTTTAAGAGCTTCCCAGACCCACTCTTTGTGAGGGGAATAACCTTTACCAAAACTGGTGTTAATCACCTTTGCACCATTATCAACTGCATATCTTATGGCCAAGGCAATATCTTTATCATATTCATCTCCATCGGGGACTGCTCTTAAAACCATTATTTCCACTGAATCACATATCCCTTTATTACCCAGCTTATTATTCCTATTTGAAGCAATAATACCAGAAACATGAGTACCGTGATTGGCCCCTTCTTTTTTGGGACCGATTACATTACCATTTCCATAGTTGGTATCATTGATATCATCCGGATTGTCACCAACGATGCTTCTTCCATTAAAATCTATATTATAGTGGGCATCAATCCCGCTTCTCGCTCCTTTTAGATAGTCCTCAAGCTTTGATTTCGTTAGTTGATTTTCATTAATAAATCTTCTAAATATCAATGCCTCCATTAGTGCAAAACTTTTTGGAGAAAAGTCCTCTATGTCTTTAATGGTGAAATTTTCTTTTCCAAGCGTGACCTTGATAACACTATCAGACTTTTTGAATTTATGAGTCATGTCTTCAATACTTCTTAGCTCCTGCTCTTTGCTTCTTATGTTCTCCAGCCTGATCCTCTCGAACTTTTTGTAGGCTTCTGATCCAGGCACCTCTTTTCTTTGTAGTCTTACTGACTCCATGTTTTCTTGTTCTGAATCCCCAAGAAAATTCCACCCGTGTAAATCGTCTACATATCCATTTTGATCATCATCTATATTGTTGTTGGGGATTTCATCCTCATTCACCCAAATGGCATTTTGTAAATCTGGGTGTTCAATATCAACACCAGAGTCAATCACTGCAACGATTACTTTTTCTCCCTTTTGTCCTTTGATTAATTCTTCGTGGGCCTTTTCCACACTCATTCCTGGAATACTATCTTTTTTTAAGTCCAATAGGTGCCAGAACTTCTTTTCGAAGTCATTTAGGGGCTCCTTTTTATTATAACCGACAAGAGGAGTAGATATAGGATTGCCAAGGAATTTAATGGTGCCACAGGAAATTGTAAGCTGGAAAATCATTATGTAAAAGATTTTTCTCATCTAAAAAAACTTAATAAGGTATGTTTTTCATTTAACCGAACCCCTTTTTCTGTCTTTTGAAGAGTGATCAATTCATGGTAGGGGTCATGTTCCAGAAATATCAAGAAATCTTCCTCGTATGCCAATTTCAAAAAACGGTTTTTTTCCTTCAAGGTAAGAAGGGGTCTAGTATCATATCCCATTACACAGGAAATGGGTAAATGGCCAACTGTAGGGATCAGATCAGCGCCAAAAACTATCGTTTTATTTTTGTGTTTTAACATGGGCAGCATTTGTTTTTCTGTATGCCCATTTACGAGAATGATGTCAAAGTCCAAAGGGGTATTTTTAAGTATAAAGTCATTTCCTTTCAATAGCTGAAGCTGTCCACTTTCTTCAATAGGTAAAATATTTTCGGGCAAGAAAGAAGCTTTTTCTCGGTCATTGGGCTGAGTAGCCCACCGCCAATGATCTTCATGAGACCAAAAAATGGCATTTTTAAAAGCGGGCTCAAGCACCCCATTTGCATTTTTTATTATTGCATCACCACAGTGATCAAAGTGGAGATGCGTAAAAAACACATCGGTTACGTCATCCCTATGGAACCTTTTATCGCGAAGAGAATCATCGAGGTTATCCTCTCCCCATCGGTCATAATGG
>CACLQG010000057.1 GCA_902609035.1 uncultured Bacteroidota bacterium | reverse complement strand
AATTATTAACCAGATAATTAACTTAAAACTAAAAATATTTCTAATGTATAGCTTGTTAAGTATCAAACAAAATTTTGTAGCAGCTGTAATTACTTTTATAATTAGCAACATTACTTTTTCTCAAGGTTTAAGATTTACGCCAGAGGAAACAATGAATAGTTTTTCTGTTGTTGACAATTCGACACATGGTTTCTCTGAAAACATTCCCTATAAATATTCTATTGAGCGATTCGTGCCACCCCCTTTAAATCAAGCTGGAATGAGTTGTGTAGGTTATGCGTCTTTATATTATACTATGTCTACTATGTATAACATCTCATTTGGTATAACGAACTCTAGAGCAAAATTAGCACATGCTTTTGACCCTTATTTTATTTACACAATTATCAAAAATGATGTATCACATTGTGATGAGGGTCTTTACATGTATCAGGCAATAGAATTGATTGGTAAAATAGGAGCAAAAAAAATGTTTTTTCCTCCTTTTCTTTCCTGTGATAGTGAGTGGTCTGATAATGTTTTAACAAATACTTTGAATTACACTAAACCTTACAGAATCAAAGAATTTTATACCATCAAAATAAATCATCCCCAAGTGATAAGAAATATTAAAGGCCTGGTAAATGCAAATATTCCTGTCGTTAGTGCTTTTTCAATAACAAAATCTCTATACCCTAGATCTTCATCTAATCCAAGAGGTGTAAATTCTAGTGGTTTATGGACACCTTCAGAGCTTGAGGATAGCGAGGGTGGTCACGCTATGACAATAATTGGTTATGATGATTACAAATTTGGTGGAGCCTTCAGAATTGTAAATAGTTGGGGCTCTGATTATGGCGATAATGGTTATATATGGATGAAATATTCTGATTTTAAAAAATATGCACAAGAAGCTTATGTTCTGGAATTAAATGGTAACATTAAAACAAACTCAAGGACAGCAGAAATTCAAATGCAAGATACTGATTACACAAGGTTCAAGTTTAAAACAAGCTCATATTATGAGGGCCAAGAAAGATATAATAAAATCTATGGATATGGAATCTATACATCTGAGTACAATGAAATGTTTTTCATAGGAAAAACTATTAATTCACAATTAAGTGGTTTCACAATTATTCTAGATGATAATGGAATTTACACTGCCAATGCTCGTAACGGAAAGTTTTTAGATTGGAACGAGTTGGGATTTGCAGGAGCCGATGAATCCTTGGAGAGTGATTATCAGTTCAAGAAATATTTCTCTGTAATTGACTCAAATACTGCAATAAGAAAGGCAAGTTCAACTAAATTAGATAAGAAAAGTTTTGAAGTACCTGATTAGTTTTTTTTTTTCGTTTCTCCTTTTTGCTCAAGAGGAGAGTACCTATAAATATTTCGGTCCACCTTTCTACCCTGAGGTTAAGCTTGAGGAACAAGATTCCTTAAAATGGCCTCTTGAAATCGAACTATCTCTAGATATAAAAGACCTAAAATATATTGATATTAACTCAAATGAGTTCGTGTCAAATTTTTTGGTCTCTTCATATTCAAAGTATAACAATCAATTTATTACAATAAATAATGATACTATTTCGCTTAAGCATTCTGAGTGGTTTTCAATTTATTTGAAAGATATTGAAAGAAGCTACGTTGGTGAAAAAAAAGTATTCAATAAAGAAGACCACCCTTATCTTTTTAAATCCAACAATTATTACAAAGAGGTTTATTTGATTGAGGCTCCTTTTGATGTAAATTGGAATTTCAGAAATTTTCCTTTTGATAAACAAGAGCTAAGATTAAAGTTTACTTCTTTGGTAGACACTTCAATTATTAAACTTAATACCTCATCTGTTTTTCCAAGTAAAATAAAAGATAAGATTGAAGGTATGAAAGAGGGATATGTTGTAGAATCAATAGAAAATAATTACACATATAATATAGATGCAACTGACCTTATAGAAGTATCACCAAAAAAAACAAGACCAATTGTAACAGAAACACTTAATATTATAATTAATCTCAATAGAGAGGGGTCTTGGTTATTTTTAAAGCTTTTCAGCGGAGGTCTTTTGGCTTTTATAATTTCTTGTTTAGCGTTTTTGATCCCTACAGAAAAGTTCGATGCTAGGGCGACCCTTAATACTGGAGCAATTTTTGGGGCAATTGGAAACAGATATTTCGTTGATACAACACTACCTCAGATTCAAGTATTTACTAAGGCAGATGCTGTAAATAATTTAATTTTATTTTTTATTGTTATTAATGTTGTCCTTATGATATATCAGACTTCATTAAAAGACATTCGCCTATTTAATTCCCCTTATAAAATAATTTTCTACTCTTCTTATGCTCTACTAATCTTTCTTGTATCAATAATTGTTTGGTAACAAGTTTAAATTTATATTATTACAAAAGCCAAAACAAATTTACTTGCAGCACCAATAGCAGCAAGAATTAAATCTAAAGCCTTTTAAGCTTCAAGATTTGATGAAAATTCTTTTGATTTGGGCACGGCACATAATTCTAATTCGTCTTTAGTTTTCCTAAAAGTAATTAGGGCGGAGAAAAAAATAAATATTAGCCTTTTCATAAGATTTCATTAATCTTCAATATAATAATTCTAAAAAATACTTTTAAAGTGTTTTAAATAAATTCATTAACTTAAAAATTTGATAATTAATACAGATGAAAAAATATTTTTTATTTGACAACGAGAAAATATCAGGGAGTAATTATTTATACCGTGTATTACTTCAGACAATCCTGATTCCATTTTTTGGCTTAGGGTTTTGGTTACTTGCTGCTACAGCTTATAAAAGAGCAGGTACTTTTGGATGGAAAAAGGAATTTAGAGTTATTTCAGCTATTTTTATTCCTATTGTCGGAATAGGAAATGTTTTAGCGAAATCTTCAGGATATGCCGATTCCCCAACAAATTTATTTGATATTATTGCATTAACAGGTACATTTTTTCATCTAGTTCTTTTGTTTAAGAACGGAAATAAAATAGAAACAGAACAATAGTTTAATGTCTTTATTTATAGGCTCTGTATTTGCTATTTTAGTTTGTATATATTTAATTTTCATTAAAGAAAAATACGCTTCAAAACAGTATAATGTTTTATATCTTTCGATTGCTGTAGGAGTCGCGATGGCACTAATTGCACTTATATTTCAGTCAACATTACATCTTATTTTTGAGCCAACCCCGTTTATTAATGCCTTTTTTTTTGCAGCCACTATTGAGGAGGTCTCTAAATATTTAATGATATATTTTTTAGTTTTAAAAAAGAATATATTAGTTAACACATACGATTTTATCAAAGTTGCACTATTAGCTTCATTAGTTTTTGCATTGATAGAAAACATACTCTATGTAAATGTTTATTATAAAAATGATGGACTTGAAACCGCCATGCTAAGGATGTTTAGTGCAATACCCATGCACGCACTTTGTGGTATTTCTATGGGGTATTTTCTATATATTCAAAAAATAAAACACTTTATGCTTGTTAGATATTTACCTCTAATAATTCCAATAACAATTCACGGTGCTTATGATTATTTTCTTTTTGTAGACAAAGCATTTTCTTCATTTATAATTTTACTTTTCGTTGCATTAGTTCACCTTAAGCCAATTAAATATTATTTTAATAATTAGTTAATAAAAAAGATTTTTATCAGTTTAACTGCTTGTCTATTTGCAGTTACATGAAATGAACATTTCTATTTTAGAGTCTATTTTACCTTCTCCTAAATCTTTTACTTTTAGATAATCCTCACAAGCTGATTTTTTGTTACCAAGTTTTGAAAACAGATCCCCTCTAAAAGCATAAAGATCACCAAGTGTTACTCTATCAATATTATTAAGATCTGAAATATAATAGTCACCATTTATAAGTCTATCCTCTTCCTCGGATTTTAAAATAGCATTAGAAATATAAATTAGTGAATTGAGGTAATCTTTTTGATTATAATAAATCAGGCTTTCTTTGTAAAACCCATCAGGATCATTGTGATCCATTTCAATTGTTTTATCAATTGTTTCAATAGCTTTTTCGTATTCTTTTACAGTTAAATAATAATTCACCAAATTAAAGTATGAACTTCTACTTTCTGGAAAAAACTCAATTGCTTTTAAAAAGTCTTTTTTTGCTTTGTCCAATTCACCATTATTTAAATAAATTTTTCCTCTTAATCCAATAGCGTAACCCTCCCCTTTTTTATTTTTCTCTTTTAAGTATGAATAGGCTTTAATAGCTTTTTCAACATAAAAAATACTTTTTTTGTAATCATTTAAGAACTCAAAATAAATATCTGAAATATGCTCACTATGGTATATAATCTCAAGGGTCCCTTTATCATAGCTTATTTTTTTTTCGCTAACTAAAGCTGTGTAATTATCAATCAGGGTTTTATACAAATCAATAGCATTTTGATATTGCTTTAACTCAACCATTACCTCTGCCTTTTTTTCCAAATTATCCATATCATCAGGATCAATCTCAATTGTTTTGTTAAAATCTTCAAGCGCCTTTTTATATTCTTTTATTTCAATATAAAAACCCCCTCTGTAATAATAATGGTCCTCATTATCAGGTTCAATCTCAATGGC
>CACLQG010000056.1 GCA_902609035.1 uncultured Bacteroidota bacterium | reverse complement strand
TCCATCCATCTGATTGGAAAACATTTGAGTCAGAGTTTTATCCCACACTTTCGTTTCATGGGGAATCCAATTGTCAACAAGACCTATTTTTTTGATGTTTGTATTGAGTCTTCGGGCAATCCCATGCCAACAGGGAGAAAGGAAAGGTGTCCAGAACCTAAAAATTACGCAATCAGGTTTTTGTTCATTGATCAATCTTGCTACTTTAGCCCAATTTAAGGGGTTATAGCTGTGAATTTTTCTTTTGATATGGATGAAGTCTGGAGCCTTCTCATTGCTGAATTGGGATTTCCCTGGGAAAAGCAGTTTGGGGTATTGTGATGAAAAGGTAAAAATTTGTATATCATGCCCCAATGAGTTTAAATTTTGGCCCAAATAATTTTGGGTATCGGCAATCCCTCCACGAAAAGGATACGCAGGGCCAAGTAACAATACTTTTTTCTTATCCTCCATTCAGAGAGTTGGTCCCTTTTTTTTTATCTAGCATTTGCAATCCAATTATAGAGATTGAAAAGTAAATCAATCCGAAATAGAACAATGTGGGTAAATTGGAAATATAAAAGTTACTTTGAATAGGGATTACAAAAAAAATCAATCCTAAGAAATTCCTTACGAGTTCAAAAATATAAGACCAATGATAACCATCCATCAGGGAGGTAAATCCAAAAATACTGATCAGAATTAGTCCCCCAAAAATTAGTGCTTGAAAAGCGCTAAAGGATTCAAAATTAGCCAATAAAAATAGCAGAAGGAAAGTAATACATAACCATTGGAAAATAGCCCATCCTTTTTGAATGAAACTCATTTCTGGATTATATTTCTCAATGGGCATTTGCGTATTTTTTTTTTTTCTGGGAAATTTTTCAGCGACATCAGCGGGCCTGTAGCCTGTTGGCATCCACCAAAGTGTTAATTTGTCTTTCCAAGATTGGGTATACCAAGCATCTTGCATCATTCTAAACAAATGTTGGTAATTAATGATCAGTGGGTTCCAAGTGTGAACAGGTTTTAGAACACCATAAATAGGTGGCGCTTCCTCAAGTTCTTCCTGAAAAGTCCCAAACCAACGGTCCCAAACACAAAAAATGGCGGCCAAATTTTTATCGATATAAACGGGATTAATGGCATGGTGAACACGGTGTTGTGAGGGGGTTACCAAAAAATACTCTAGGATTCCAAGTTTGCCTATGTGTTGGGTGTGGTACCAGAATTGACCGAATAAATGAAGGGGTGCCAATAATGTGATGACTTGTTGGGGAACTCCCAAAACAGCTGCAGGAATAAGGAAAAGAGCAGTGTAGCCTAGTAAATCTGAAAAGCTTTGTCTCAAGGCACAAGCCAAGTTGAATTCCTCACTACTGTGGTGGATGACATGTTGGTTCCAAAAGATGTTGATTTTGTGATTCAATCGATGACTCCAGTAACTTGCAAAATCAATACAGATAAATGCAACGATGTATAATGATAAAGTGCTTTCTAAAGTTATAAGGGAAAGATTTTCAAGCAAAAATGGGTAAGAGATGATAACCACCACCAATCCCAAAACATCCTTGAGAATATTTGTCATTCCTGAGCTTAGACTGGAGAGGGTATCCATTAGGGTATGAGTTTGCTTACCTGTAAAATGTCCGTAGGCAATCTCAACAACAATCATGATTAAAAATAAGGGAACTACCCACAACAATACTTTTGCATAAACTTCCATCAACCGTAAATTGTTGTAACTAATTTATAAAATTAATTATTGATTACCCATTCTCCTTTATTGATTAGAGGAGCAGCTTGCTTAAATTTGACAGTTTTGGTTTCGCCAGTACTGATGTTTCTGATCACAACCTTTTCATTCCTGCCTATTTTTGGACGCTCCCTCACGATGGTCTCTACTGGATTTCTTTGACCTGCTCCTGCACCAGCACCAACACTATGGTTTCTCTGTGCCATTTCATCAGTATTGAGTACCTCGTCTTTTGAAGTTTTATAACCCTTTGGGGAGGAAGGTCTTATTTTGGCCTCACGTATTTCAGTATCACTTTGACTGGGGAGCCCTCCTTTGAAAAGGAAAGAAAGTACTTCCTTATTTAGATTGTTGATCATGGATTTGAAGAGTTCAAAAGCCTCAAATTTGTAGATCAAAAGAGGGTCTTTTTGCTCGTGTACGGCCAATTGAACAGATTGTTTGAGTTCGTCCATTTTACGAAGATGGGTTTTCCATGCCTCGTCAATCAACGCCAAAGTAATGTTCCTTTCGAAGTCTAAAACCAAATATTTTCCTTCGCTTTTATATGCTTTTTTTAGATCAGTTACAACTTTTAGGGTTTTGACTCCATCAGTAAATGGTACTACAATTCTCTCAAAGGAGTTACCAGG
Organism: uncultured Bacteroidota bacterium; assembly: GCA_902609035.1. The sequence continues at coordinate 2,262 of CACLQG010000056.1, read as the reverse complement.
ACGCTCATAAACCTCTTTGATTACAGGAAAAGCTATGGCAGCATTTGCAGCAATCTTGTTGCTGTAATGTTCAGAAAGCAGCTCGTAAAGTTGGTTGATGATCTTATTTTCGTCAGTATCTTTATAAGCCTCCTCATTAATTGGTGAGGTGATAGAGAAATTACTGATAATTTCAAACTCAAAGTTTTTGTAATCATTGGAAGCTTTATTTGATAAAACAATTTCCTCACAAGTGTCATAGAGAATATTGGCTATATCAAGTTTGATTCTGTCGCCGCTTAAGGCATGTTTTCTTCTTTTATAGATAACTTCCCGCTGTGCGTTCATCACATCGTCGTACTCTAAGAGACGCTTTCGAATACCAAAGTTGTTTTCTTCAACTTTTTTCTGCGCTCTTTCGATAGACTTAGTCATCATAGAGTGTTGGATTACTTCGCCTTCTTCCAGCCCCATTCTGTCCATAACTTTTGCAACACGGTCAGATCCAAACAATCGCATCAGATTATCCTCCAAAGAAACGTAAAACTGAGAACTACCAGGATCACCCTGTCTTCCAGATCGCCCTCTTAACTGTCTGTCAACCCTTCGCGAATCGTGACGTTCAGTTCCTATAATGGCAAGTCCACCCACTTCTTTTACCAAATCAGAAAGCTTGATGTCAGTACCCCTTCCTGCCATGTTGGTGGCAATGGTTACAATTCCAGGTTTTCCTGCCTCTGCTACGACATCGGCCTCTTTTTTATGCAATTTTGCATTTAATACATTGTGATGAACCTTTCTAATGTGGAGCATTTTGCTCAGCAATTCAGAGATCTCAACAGAAGTTGTTCCAATTAACACGGGTCTGCCAGCTTTGGATAAGTTGGTCACCTCATCAATCACAGCATTGTATTTCTCACGTTTTGTTTTGTAGATCAAGTCATTTCTGTCCTTGCGAGCAATAGGTTTATTGGTTGGAATTTCATTGACATCGAGCTTGTATATTTCCCAAAACTCACCAGCTTCGGTAATGGCAGTACCTGTCATTCCTGCCAACTTCTCATACATTCTAAAATAGTTTTGAAGTGTAATTGTGGCAAAAGTTTGAGTTGCTGCTTCTATCTTTACATTTTCCTTGGCTTCAATGGCTTGGTGAAGGCCGTCAGAATATCTTCTACCGTCCATAATCCTACCCGTTTGCTCGTCGACAATCATGACCTTGTTTTCCATTACCACATACTCTACATCTTTCTCAAAAAGGGTATAAGCTTTGAAAAGCTGATTCATGGAGTGAATGCGTTCCCCCTTTACACTAAAATCTTGAAAAAGTTTTTCTTTGAGAACAGCTTCTTCTTTGGGCTCTAGCCCTTTACTTTCGATTTTTGCAATTTCACCACCAATATCAGGCAGTATAAAAAAGTTTTTGTCCTTGTTTTCGCTGGACAGCGTTTCAATTCCTTTATCGGTGAGCTCAACTTGGTTGGTTTTCTCATCAATAGTAAAGTACAGTTCCGCATCAACTTTAGGCATTTCCCTATTGTTGTCTTGCATATAGAAATTTTCAGTCTTTTGTAGAAGCTGTTTTACACCTTCTTGACTTAAGAATTTGATTAAGCTTTTGTTTTTAGGAAGACCTCTGAACACTCTGAGTAAAAGTAATCCACCTTCTTTAGTACTCCCCTCATTGATTTTCTTTTTAGCTTCCGCTAGAACATTGTTTAGCAAAGTTCTTTGTTGAGCCACCAATGCCGATACCTTTGGTTTGAGTAAATCAAATTCGTGTCTATCTCCATCGGGTGTGGGTCCTGAAATAATCAATGGGGTTCGGGCATCATCAATTAAAACTGAATCGACCTCATCAACAATGGCATAATGGTGTTTGGGCTGCACCAAATCTGCGTTAGAGTGTGCCATATTATCCCTCAAATAGTCAAACCCAAATTCATTATTGGTTCCATAAGTAATATCTGCTAAATAGGCTTTTCTTCTTTCGGGACTGTTGGGTTTGTGATAATCTATACAATCTACACTCATGCAATGAAATTCAAATAAAGGACCCATCCATGCACTATCTCTTTTGGCTAAGTAATCATTTACTGTTACCAGGTGTACTCCTTTTCCAGTTAGGGCATTTAAATAAACTGGAAGTGTTGCAACCAATGTTTTACCCTCACCTGTTTGCATTTCTGCAATTTTACCCTGATGCAATACAATACCTCCGATTAATTGCACATCGTAATGAATCATATCCCACACGATAGGCTTACCGGCTGCATCCCAGGC
>CACLQG010000055.1 GCA_902609035.1 uncultured Bacteroidota bacterium | reverse complement strand
CCTAATGCTATTAACCATCAGCGGCTGTGGAAAGGATATAATCGACAGAAACCCTTATTTAAACTCTGTAAGTTTTAGCATCTATCTTAACCTCAACTTACCAGGTTATGACGATTTAAGGTATGCTGGAGGAGGGGTAAGCCTCCGTCAAGGAGGGATCAATGGACTTTTGGTGTTTAACCTCAACGGAAATGATTATCTGGCCTGGGAGGCGACCTGTCCCAATCACCCAGTACGGGAATGCTCTGTATTGACAATTACTGGTGTTTTGGCAGGATGTTCCTGTGAGAATTTTGAATATAGTTTGGCTACAGGTCAGATGCTCAATCCAAAGGAAAATACTGAAAATACCTACCCCATGTTGTTTTATAATGTAAGACGAACTGGGAATACACTTATCATCTCCAACTAAAGTCCTAAAAAATGAAGAAATTAATCTTCCTACTCTTTTTAGTCACTTGCATCAATCTTAAAGGTCAGCTTTTAAAATTGAATTACCGGTCCCCCGAAAAAAAAGAAACCCAATTTAAAATTTCTCTTTTTAAACAATATTTGGTGGGTGTTAATACACTGGGTCATATAGATTTGAGTGGAGAAGTAATGAGCATTAATTACAGCGGTTCTGGTGGTTTTATGGGGGGGCTAACTGTAATTGGTACAACAAACTTATTTTACAGCAATAAGGATGATAAAAAAAACAATCTCACCCACTTGTTGAATCCTGTGGGAGGCATCAATGGCAGTTTGTATTTTTTATTACCCCTTCAGGAAAATGAAAAAAACAGCTTAAAACTCAGTTCACGATTTGGAATTAAATGGATTCAAGGAATAGCGCTTAAAGGTTTTGAAAACTACTTTTTAAGTGAATACGTAATGTTAGGTATGGTCCATCAAAGATTAATTTTTGAGGATGCTTTAGAAAATCAAAGAGTTGACTTCTGGGTCTACCCCCACCTAATGGCCAGCCAAGTGGGTGAAGAAAATTTAGAAGTTTTTTTTGATAACAACTTAGAGTCTCAAAATTATGGTTACGGATTACAGACGGGCTTGGTTATCAATCGAAAATTACGATTGATTTTCCTGCTGAATCAGTTTCTCAATTCCCCAGTACCTGAAACCACTGGAATTCCAGTTCTTCGTTTTACAATGGGCTATCGTTTTAGAACTTAAGGGTAACTCCTGTTAAAAAGTTAAATTGGGCCTGGGGAAAATATCCAGCATACTCAATAGTTTTTACCATCCCTGGTACTGAGTAGTCATCATTATAATGACCCCAATAACCATTAGAAACGTATTTTAATGCTAATATGTTGTTTAACAATAATGAAATATTTATTTCTTTAAAAAGACTTTGGGGAATAATCTGGTAATTGACATTTATATCGGTTACTGTGTAGTCCTTCAACTTAGAAAGCTCCGAGTCTATATTCCCCATGTACTGCTCCCCCACATGCTTAGTCAATAGTACTATACGCCAATCATCGGTTGGGCTAAAAGCAATGATGTTTGCTGCAACTACAGCAGGCGAATATGAAATTTTGGTATTGCCTAAATCCATCAGTTTTCCGTCTCGTTCAAAGTAGAAATCGTGATTTCGGTTGTTGCTTAGGGTAATATTTGGCTGCCATGACCAACGACTGCTAAGGGCAAAATTCCCCTCGAGTTCTATTCCCAATCGACTGCTCTTACCAACATTTTCTCTAAGGGGGGCACCAACGTCATTTATTGCACCAGTCAAAACCAACTGATTTGTATAATCCATATAGTAGAGGTTAGCAAGAAATGTGGATTTTTTACTGGTAAAACGCCATCCTAATTCGAAATCGTTCAATTCCTCTGGCTCAGGATTACCTCCCTCAAAGTCGTCACGGATAGGTTCCCTGTGTGCCCGGGCAAATGAAAGGTAAAATTTGTTCTTAGGATTAAAATTATAAACCACACCTACCTTCGGATTAAAGAAACCATAATCTTCATCAATGTCAATGTTTTCGGGTCCTTTTACGGTACCCTGCGCAGTGTAACTGATGCTTCGATATTGGAGATCCAAGTAAGCAGAAAAAAGATCATTAAACTGGTGATTGATCTTCGCGTATAGGTTACCTTCCGTTTTCTTTCCTTGATTTTCATAAAAACGATCCCTAGGCAATCCAGCTGAAGCATTGGTAGCAAAAATTAATTCTCCATAATGATCCCCGATATAACTGCTGACCATACCCCCAAAGTTTACGGCAGTACTTCCCTTTTGGCTGTTGAGAGAAAAAGTTGCTACATAGTAGTCATTGTTGAGCCATTTTTTGATGATATTTTCAGTGGTATCGATGGTTGTTCCACCAATAGAATAAGGCTCGAGTCCTAGATAGCTAAAGTTATTTTCACTACTAAAATTGATATTTTGCTCAAACCACAGATCTTTGTATTCCTCGTATGCCCCTCGGCCCCAAGTATAATTTAATCCTAGTGATAGGTTAGTGTAAGTATTCAACTTTTGATTCCAGTGAAGTTGATAATGGTCCTGAAGGTATTCATCTAACTGTCTGTCGTAATGGCCTTCTAAATTACCAATATCATCATAAATCTCTCCTGCAGGGTTATAGGTTCTATTGGCATTCAAGGTGTTTTCATCAATTCCAAACCAAGCATGATAAGTGATTTCGTGACCTCCAAACATGATCGCTTTGATAAGGGTATTTTCGTCTTGATATGCTGCTTGGAGAAAATAGGAATTCAGATCCGAGGTCGCCCTATCGATATACCCATCAGAGATTATCTTAGACAGCCGTCCTGAAATTTCAAAGTGATCGTTCAAAATACCCGTGGAGAACATCAAAGTGTGTTTGAGTGAATTAAAACTCCCAACGGAGTTGGCGATTTCCGCAAAGGCATTTTTGGATACAGCGTCCGTTAAAAGATTAATACTGGCTCCAAAAGCACCCGATCCGTTGGTGGAGGTACCAACCCCCCTTTGCATTTGAAGGCTGGAAACAGAGGAAGTAAAGTCGGGTAAATTCACCCAATACAACCCCTGACTCTCGGAGTCGTTGTATGGAATACCATTGATGGTAACGTTTACGCGGGTAGCATCGCTACCTCTCACCCTAATCCCAGTGTAGCCTATTCCTGCTCCTGCGTCACTAGTGGTTACAACTCCAGGGAGGTAATTTAACATAATTGGCAGATCCTGCCCCAAATTTCTGGAAGCGAGTTCTTCCTTGTCGACATTGGTGTAAGCAAAAGGCTGACTTTCATCTGCCCTTATGCCTGCAACTTTCACCTCTTCCAGAGCAATGGCGGGAAGGGAGTCTTGAACTGATGTGGTTTGTGCTTGCGATTGATTAAAAAGGATAACCGCAATAAATCCTAAGCAAATCATTTTCATCTGAATAATTTTATTCAAATAAAAGGGGTGATTATTCTTAGTTATAAATCGTTAAATAAATCCCTTGGCAGCATTACCTGCCCAGGTTCAATGGGTTTGATCTCAGCCCTTCACGTGGGCACCCCTTTGAGATAATGTAAAGATAGGTTAAGAAATAATAAATGAAAAGCCCGATTAGTTTTTTTTTAATAATCGATCGATCGAAGCTACAGCCTTTTCTAACCTTTCCTCTTCATTTCCCTGAATGATGCTGTAGTTTTCCTGACGTTGATCCAATATATTTTTAAAATAATCAAACATATATTCTCGATCATGGGGGCGATCTCTAAGATCGTCTTTTTGCCAAGGCACATCAATGCTAGCGAGTAAATAAAGGTCGTAATGAAATTGGTTGCAATAGGCGATGATTTGGGGGTCACAATACCCCTCAAAATGTGTTTCTGACCATACCCTTGTGACCATAACATTGGTGTCACAAATTAATATCTGATTCGCTTTAATAACTTTTTGGTTTTCCCATTCGAGTTGACCTGCAACAATAACGGGTAGATCTTCCAGGGTGCATACCGCTAGTTGCTCTTCCCATTTTTTTTGTAGATAATCTCTTGCAAATTCTTGAACCCACTCAGTTTGAAAATGATTTGCTAGTGCTTGTGCCAAAGTAGTTTTTCCAGTTGATTCAGGACCATAGAGTACTACCCTAAAGATTTGGGAGGAGACTTGTCTAAGATCTTTTTCCATGAGCTGTATCCATAGATGGCAATTACAGTAAAGATAAGATATTGAAGGCTGGTTATGGTGAGCCCCTTATAAAAATAGAGGGGAACGGATATAATATCACCGACGATCCAAAAGATCCAATTTTCCATTTTTCGGCGTGCCATGAGCCACATCCCTACAAAGAAAATAGCGGTGGTGAGTGTATCTACATAGGCAGTCCAATCTTTCAATTTGTCAAAGACCTGGTAGATACAGAATATGAATAGCAGACTGGTGATAAAAAGCCATATAGCGGTTTTATACTCCTTGGGTTGGGTTGAAGTTATAGGGTTTACAATTACTTCTTCTTTTTTCATTGACCAATAGTACCACCCAAAGACGCTCATGAAAAAATAGTAAGCGTTGATGATCATATCGCCCAATAGGGTCCATTTAAGTAAAAGATATACAAATATAGCGGTGGAAATTATCCCTGTGGGATAGACCCAAATACTGTTTTTTTTGGCGTACCATACACTAATCAACCCAAAAAAAACACCTACTGTTTCTAAGATTATGTCTTGGGTTGCATAATACCTGTATTGCTGGAATAGAAAATCAAAAACTGGGGACATAGCCGCTGCGGTCTCCTTTGATTATTTTCATGTTTAAAACGACTGAGGGCTCATTTTCGAAACTATCTTTGATGATTTCCTGGAGGGAATACATCAGGGAATCGTATTCCCCATAAATCTGTGTACTCATAGGGTTTTCGAAAACCTTAAACCCTAGAGTTCGGAGTTTTTTGATAAAACTTTTGATAGGGGTTTCGAAATCGTCA
>CACLQG010000054.1 GCA_902609035.1 uncultured Bacteroidota bacterium | reverse complement strand
AGAATAAAAAAATTTTATCCCCATTATCTAGTTTTAATTATCATTTGGAAAACTATAATGGTCTTGTCAGAGGTTTTAGAAGGAAAAAAGATATTAATCAAGTTGAAAAATATTTAAAAAATTGTTTTTCTTCCGAATTAACATCCAAGATCTATGATTGTGATTATGATGCTCTAGTACTTTCAGATAAAAACCAGAAAATTATTTGGGTTAATGATGGTTTTAAAGAAATGACGGGATATTCTAAAAAATTCGCTGTTGGAAAAAAGCCCTCTTTTCTTCAGGGAGAAAAGACCTCTTTATATGTAAAGACTCAATTAAATAAAGAATTAGCCTTAAATCATACTTTCAGTGGCTCTATTTTAAACTACAGGAGAAATGGTGAACTGTATTTTTGCCATATTACAATTTTACCCGTTTACAATTTAGATGAAAAATTAAAATATTATTTGGCTTTGGAAAAAGATGAAACTAGTAGATTAACAAATAACTATTAAATAAATAATTTTTTAATGTTTAAGCTAACTTTAGCCTTAATCATACAATTTTCTTCAAAAATATAATCAAATAAAAAAAAATTTATTAATAATACTGTCCAAATGCTTTCGGAATTTTCGTCTGAGGTTGTTGAATTCCCTGAAAATGACTTGTACGATCTTTGAAAACCCTACACTTAAAAAAAATGGAATTAATGAATCCTATCTCTAAAACTTTGCTGCATTGCAATAAATTGTATGTATTTCTCCCCCAGTTACTCTCACATTTCATAATGCATTAAACCCAACAGCTTTCATTTGGTCAACTAGCTCATTCATACACTCATTAACATCCATATTACCACCTTTTGCTCGAAAAAAAATTTTAGTATATTATTGATTATTTGGTAAGTTTTCTGCATAAATTGGAAGTTAGTTATGTCATGGCTTTATATCTTCCCAAAATCCCATAGTAATTGTTTTTGATTAATATAAAATAAAGAAAATAGCATAACTCCTATTTAAATCATTTGCAGTCTAAAACTCTTTGATTTGGGTAAAATCATTAAAAAATAACGATAGACTCGATAAATTAAAATTTTTATTTACTCTTTTATTGATTTTTAGTATTTTGAATAGAAAATAATTGTGATAAAAAGTTTTATGAAACATATTAGTAATTTACTAATAGCATTGGTAATAATTTTCTTTTTCCACATAATTTAATAATAGTTAAGTTTACGAAGTAAGAAATGTGGCTAATATTATTTGAATTTAAAAAGGTCAATAAATATTTAAATGATTCGTAATCAGGAAGATAAAACTCTTGCTAATAAAAGTCAATCCGTTTTTGCTGAAAATTCTTCGTCAGAAATCGATGAGAATTTGTTTGAGTATGAGGATAATCGTTCTTCTGCTGTAGCCCAAAGAAAACTTCAAGAAAATGCCAATGAAAGCCCTTTAGTAAGACGTACTTCTAAATTTCAGTCCATTGCAGACGAGCAGTTTGATCTTTCCCACTCTATTCAAAGGAAAGTAAAAAATACTGCTTCTAATGAAAATACTATCCAGCTTCAAGAGGATTTTGATAATCTGAATGATGAAAGTACCATAATTGAGGAGAAAGATGCTCGTCAAGAGATTAGGGAGGAAAATCCCAATCTCATTGAAGATGATGGTAGCGATTCTAATAAGCAAATTGAGATTGAAGGAAAATTGACTACAACAGCAAAGGTCAAAGGTTTTTTTGGTTTTAATTCAACATGGGATAAATTCTCAAAAGGTGTAGATAAGTTTAATAATTCTAATAAAGTTGCAGATAAACAAAAAATTCTTAAAGAAATTAAACCACTTGCTAGAGAATGGCTTACAAGGAGGGAATATGAATTTTCAAAAGATGAAGATGATATTGACGAAAATGATAAAATTAAAAGAAGTACGATTTATAGATTCTTAGATCAAACCAGTTCTAATTATGAGCAAATCAAGGATAGCTTCGAAAAAACAGATAATGCGATTGAAAATTTAAAATCCCAGATAACTCCTCAGAAAATTATAAATTGCTTTAATTACTATGAGTCATTTAAAAATGGATGTATAGTTTTTTTTAGAGATTATACTGCAGACATTAACCTTTTGTACTTAGATGAAAGTAATGATATTAATGAGTTTAAACAAAAATTAGAATCCTCGGAACTAACAATAAGTTCGGAGAATGAGTATGATTCTGGTATGGGAATTAAAATTTTATCCCCAGAATTAAAAGTCCGATTAAATGGAACCGCCTCTATCTCAGGGAAAGTATCATGGTCTTTTGGTGAGCTCAATAAAATAGAAGGTAATGCAAGTGCTGAGTTTAATAAATTAGGTTACATTGAAAACTCAATATCTATTAAAGACGGGTCTGCTAATACCTCAATATTTGGAATAGATTTTAATGTAGCAGGTTTAGAGTATAACTCTGGCGTTTTATCTGCAAAAAAACTGGAGGGTCAAACTACATTATTTAATAGAAATATAACTCTAATAGCCACAAATTTTTCGCTTGTTGATGGGAATCTAATCTATGATAGTATTATGGCATCTTGTGAGGGTGACCTCAAAATTACAAATGGAATAGTTATAACTAATCCTCAAGGAGAATACTTTTCAGATGGGACTTTAGTTTTTAATGGAGGATTTTCATTGGATCTTCCAAATTTAGCCAACGCAGAAGGTAGGGTTGAAGATTGTAAAATAAAAAACGGGTCTGTTCAAAGTATTAAAATTCAAGACGGGAAAGCCTCTGGTGATATTCTTGGAATAAATTTTAATCTCGATGATATCAAATATGAAGATCATATCCTGTCAATAGCTTCAGCATCTGGAAAACTATCTATTTTTGGCTCCAGCCCCTTTTCTATGCAAGCTGTTGATTTAAAATTTGACAAGAAAAAAAATATTGATTTTTCCTCTATATCAGGAGAAATGCCTGGTGTTGATGTAGGGTTTTTTCACACACAGAAAACAACGTTGGCGTATGACAAAAGAAAAAATCAATATTCGGGTACTACCACATACACCTTCAGAAATGGTGAGATTTCAGAAAATTTCAACAATTTTCAGACTAGTGGTAACATATTAATTGAATATACCCCTGGAAATACACCACATCTCAAAATTAATGAAGGATCAATGGATTTTAATGCATTTGGACAAAGTGTCAATGCTTCGCAAATTACTTATGATTCAGAAAGTCCTTTATCTTTTAAAGCAGGAGAAATTACTTTAAATGCTGATATTCACGGATACAGACCCAATTTTGAAGGAAAAAAGGTATTAATAAATCAAACAGGTATGCATTTTGATGTGTTGAGTACAGAGCCTAACTTGGATCCCGAACCGTCACTCGGACCATTTACAATAAATCCTAAAAAGCTATCACTTCTAGAACACGAAGAAAAAGGCTATATCTTGAAAGTAGATGGTCAAATTGATGCTAATTTTCCTAATCAGTTTGGCACAGTAAACGGTACTTTAGAGGGAGGTGTAACTTTTTCTACTGACTCATCAGAAATGAACTACTTCATAACTAGAGGTGAAGCTCAAATGAGTGCTCCCAATCCTTTTAACAAGATTGGTGATTTATTAGGTGGTGTTTGGTCTGGATCTAGATTTGAAATCAGTGCGGACATACCCGTATTTCCAGGAGTTTTTGCAGTTTTTGGTATATTTTTAGCTTTCGATGCAAACTTCAATGATATAATTGGGACAATCACTTTAAGCGAGAGTGATGACGTTTTGATTAATCTAAATAGCGGTATCTCCGCAACAGTAGAAGCTGGTTTTTTTGGAGGTATTCAAGCGGGAAGTCAGCTTTTAGCTGCATTGGCTATTCCACATATTAAATGGTATTTCCATTATATTACCTAAGAGGTGTAAGAAATTACCAAAAGAAAATCCAAAACCACCTCCAAAGGCAGCAAAAATAGCCACACGGATTGATGAATTTCGATTATCTCTTGCCATATACCATAACATAGCCAAACCTGCACCCAAGATTACTGCCCAAGCTTCAGATCGGGGAGGTGTCATTCTAAACCCGATTTGCTCTATAAGCAAGAAATAGGAGATCAAACCGCCCGAGGCCATCTCAGCCACTAATTGTCCCCATTTCACCTTATTTTTTTCTGTAGACTCCAAAACCAGTCCTGCCAGTCCCCCACCTAACAAACCGAATAATGCTCCAATTACGAAAAGCATGCTAAGACCGTAGTAGGCATTAATGAAATTATTGGCGTGGCCATAACCTACTACCTTACCATAACTTATCATTCCCCCTGCTCCCCAACCTATGGCTGATGCCAAAGCCACTAATACCATTTTGTTGTACCAATCTTTTCTTTGGGAAACCAAAACCAAAGCTAAACCTCCTATTGCTCCCGCCCATGCCGCTCCTTGTTCATGTCCAAATTGGCCTCGAATGGCCCACGCTGTTCCAAGTGCCATTGCCACTATTAGAATCCCTAATCCGTGTCTAACACTATTCATTTTTTAAATTTTAGTTAATTAATCAATTTACAAAACTATTTGATTCGCCATATCTCCTTCCCTTTTTCATCATATACGATATGTAGTTCACCATTGCAGTAGTGATATTCTTTACCCTCTGAGATAACCCTAGCGAATAAACCGTGAGGGTGGCTAGAGGCAACAATGGCGTATCTATGGTCATTAAATATGCGATAATTAGGGTTATCGTGTGGGACTTGGTTGGCTTTGAGCCAGTCCCTTGTTTGCTCAAGTTATTAATATCATAATGAATTTTTTAACCAGGAGGTGGTTTAACTTTCATTATTTCGATTCCTATGTTCTTTTCTTAAATTTAGTAGATAATCAGATCCCATTTGTTTAATTCTTTTTCTGTTCCCTGGAATTGGTATTACCATATTGTTTTCTTGCATCGCTGAATAAAGCTTACTTAAACCTCTCTTGAATTTTTTATAGCCCCTATCTCTAATATTTTGTCTTTGTCTTTTTTCGTCCCCCAAAATGAACTGTGAAGATGATCTTTTTTAAATTTTTCTGCCGCATTAAAAAGAACAATTT
>CACLQG010000053.1 GCA_902609035.1 uncultured Bacteroidota bacterium | reverse complement strand
GGTAAATACTTGTTACAGAAAAAAACTTAAAAAGGGTTTGTTTGGTATTTTTATATACTCCGAAACATAGAGGATAATGCTATAAAAGTAAAGAGAAATTCATGTAGTTTAGTAGAGGCAAAAAACAAAAGTGGAAGGTAATCTCAAATAAAACTATTAGCAGTGATTATATATTTAGCAATTCAAAAATTGGGGTACCGATCCCCATACTAAATCAAGGCTGCATGGCCTTAACAAAACAAGCTTTCATTTCCTTAAAATCCTTTTCAATGTCTCCAGTAGGATGAAATAAATTTAAAAACGAAACTTTTTTCTTAAAATAATTAAAATTTACCAGTAAAATAGGCGCCTTGACCTCCATTGCTATGTAGTAAAACCCTGTTTTCCAGTGAACTACTTTCTTTCGGGTTCCCTCTGGTGCAATGGCCATTCGGAAGACTTCATTTTCTTTAAAAATTTGAGCAATGGAAGAAACATTGTTTTCGCTAGAACTACGGTTAATGGGAGTTCCTCCCAATGCCTTAAAAAACCACGCTGTAAGTGGATTGAAGAGTTCCTTTTTTCCTACATAACTAATTTTCTCATCTAGTATAGCTCGCGTCATCACCCCTACAATAAAGTCCATGTTTCGGGTGTGAGGAAAAACTGCAACAATAAATTTCTTTATTTGGGGAAACTCACCCTCAATGGTCCATCCCATCAGGCGAAGAAATACAATCTTGGCCAGCCAAGAAATCATATTAAATTCAGTTGATTTAAATATTCTTGAGCTCGAGCTAGATCACTCGGTGTGTCAATCTCAAAATTCAAGTTTTCTGTCACCACCATTTTGATTTTTTTTCCATGTTCTAAATAACGGATACATTCAATTTTTTCAACAGATTCCAGAGGGGTAATCTCTTGTTCACTGAATTCGATCAATGCTTGTTTTCTATATGCGTAAACCCCTACATGTTTAAAATAGTTCGAAGGTTTTTCGTTATCCCGAACATAAGGAATGGTAGAACGGGAAAAGTATAGGGCAAAGTTATTCAAATCAACAATTACTTTAACTACATTGGGGTTATGGACTTCCTCAGATTTGTAAAGGGGTGTCATTAAAGAAGCCAGCGCAATTTCTTTTTTATGGTCTTCATAAAAAACATCGATCAGATTTTTGAGGCTTACAGTATCCACAAAAGGTTCATCGCCTTGAACATTGATCACCATATCGACTTCCATATCGGCAACTGCCTCCGCAATGCGATCGCTTCCACATTGATGATCTTTTCTTGTCATCACCACTTTACCTCCATTTTTTGAAATTTCATCAAAGATCAAATCATTATCCGTAGCGACAATAACATCTTCAAAAAGATCAGTCGCCACTACATTTTGATAGGTTCTTAAAATAACCGTTTTATCGCCCAGCAGATTCATTAACTTACCTGGAAAACGCGATGAATCAAATCGCGCAGGAATTATTGAGATTATTTTCATTAATGCAAATGAAAGGACAAATTTTAAAAAACAAGTATATATTTAAGAGTTTTTTATAATTTGATTATATGTAAAATAAATCCGTTCTCAAACATAAAAACCTAAGGCTTATCCAATTCCTTTGAAACTGAATTTATAGCCATTCTAAATTAACCACATTAAAAATATTCCTTACCAAAACCTATCAAAAACAAATGTTCTTTGGCTCGAGTTATAGCGGTGTAGAGCCATCTATAATAATCTTTATTGGGTCCTTCGGGTAAATATGGTTGTTCAATAAAAACATTTTTCCATTGCCCACCCTGGGACTTGTGGCAGGTAATGGCATAGGAATATTTGACCTGTAAAGCATTAAAATAAGGGTCAGTTTCGTTATGCTTAGCTGGTTCTAACACATCAGTAGGTTGCTGTTTTTTTACTTTTGCAGAATATTCTTTAAAATAAAAAACCGGTATAATAAAACGATTTATTTCTCCCCGAAATGGAGAGAGGCCATTTGCATTAGACATAATTCAATCAACAATCTTTTGTTTCTAGTATTTCTGTAGTCAAGTTCACATTTACTCGCCAAATTAATAGCACTTAGGAGTAAGGTCAATGGGGTATTTAAAGTTTGCTCCTTAAATTTTTCCTCCACACTTCGGCTTACTTCAATCAAATGGAGAGTTTTGTTCTCTTTACTGACCATTAAGTTTCTGAAATGAGATCCCATCCCTATGATGAATTGTAATTCATCAAACCCTTTTTGAAGTAGCTCGTCAAAAGCCAGTAGAATACTTGGAATATCGTTTTTCAATATTAAATCTGTAATCTTGAAAAAAGTGTCGTGATCCAGTACATTTAAATTTTCAGATACAGATTTTACGGTAAGGTTTCTATTTGTGAAACTAACCATTCGATCATATATGAAGAGTACGTCTCTTAGTGCTCCGTCTCCTTTTTGAGCAATTAAATCTAGTGCTTCCTCTTCAAATTTTATTTTTTGATCTTCCGCAATTTTTTGTAAGTGTTCCTTACAGTCTTTGAAACTTATTCTTTTAAAATCATAGATTTGACATCGAGAAAGTATTGTGGGTATTATTTTTTGTTTTTCGGTTGTTGCCAGAATAAAAATTACGTGTTTTGAGGGCTCCTCCAATGTTTTTAGAAAAGCATTGAAAGCCCCAAGAGATAACATGTGAACCTCGTCAATAATATATATTTTGTGGGTTCCTACCTGTGGAGGAATTTTAACTTGTTCGTTTAGACTTCTTATGTCATCTACAGAGTTATTAGACGCTGCATCCAGTTCAAAAATATTGAAAGCAAAATCTTCATCGAGATCTGCTTTTCCTTTGCTATTAATTTTTTTTGGCGAGGATACGAGCGCAAGATGTTTTACCTACACCACGAGGACCGCAAAATAGTAGGGCTTGTGCTAGTTGATTTTTTTCTATGGCATTTTCCAATGTCTGTGTAATGGCCTTTTGCCCAACCACTTCCTCAAACTTTTGTGGTCTATACTTTAAGGCTGAGACAATATAATTTTCCATGTAATCTGGCTACCAGACAAAGATAAAAATTGATCAACGTCCCTAGGATAGTCGAGCAATAATTTCACCTTAAATTATCAACAAAAGATTAACTTTGCATATGGCAGGCTGTCTTATTGCTCTTGTTTATAAGAGAGGAAAGTCCGGACACCATAGAGCAGTATAGCGGGTAACGCCCGTCATTCGCCTCGGCGGATAGGACCAGTGCAACAGAAAGCAAGTACAGTTAGGCTGTAGTGAAATCATGTAAACTCTATGCGGTGCAACGCCAAGTATGATTGCTTTAGAGAACGGCTCGTTCAATGTAATTGGGTAGGCGGCTAGAATGTTGTAGTAATACAATGTCAAGATAAATAATAAGACACGACAGAATCCGGCTTATAGGCCTGCCTTTTTTATTATTCAAAAAAACTAAATACACTATTGCCGTATTTTCTTGATTGGAAAAACCTTGTATGGCATTCAATTTTTTTTTGCTCAACGTGTTCAATAATCAACAAACCTTCCTGTTTTAAAAGATTATTTTCAAAAATGGTTTCAATCATGTTGACGTATTGATTTATCTCCATATCATATGGAGGGTCAGCAAAAATTAAATCAAAAGGTGTTGATTTAGTAGAGAGATATTTGATGACTTTCATTTGTATAACTTGAATGTTGAGTTCCAATATTTTTGATGTTTTACGAATAAAATCAACACACATTCTATTTTGATCTACAGCTGTAATGTTTTTGGTCCCTCGAGATCCAAATTCATAACTTATATTGCCTGTACCAGAAAAAAGATCTAGAGCAACCATGCTTTCCAAGTCGTATTGGTTTTGCAAAATATTGAAGATGGCTTCTTTAGACCGATCGCTAGTCGGTCGAACGGGAAGTTTTTTTGGGGCGATGATTCTTCTACCTTTATGGGATCCCGAGATAATTCGCATTACTCAAATAGATTCAGAAAATAGGGAGCCGGATGTTCTCTTTCGTCAAACATAACTATTCCTCCTTGATCAGAAAAAGTTATTTTGTTGTGGTAGGTTTCCAATGCTAAATAATACTTTTTATAACGAGAATACTTTCCAAAAAACACTATATCAAAATCTTCAGGAGAGAGCGATAAATTATCAGCGACAGCTAATATGAAATAGAGAAAGCTGTCTTCATTTTTATAAGGGTAGCTGTTATAAATCAAAAGATCTTTTCCTTTAAAAACAAAAAGGTCAAATTGAATGTCCTGCATGTTTAGATTCATTACTATTGAATTTTCTTCATTTTTTACCCCTATGCTTAGGTCATATAGTATTTGAGAGTAATGGGTAAATGAAATTTTCTTAAAATAGAATTTTAGTGTTTCTTCTATTTCTTTATTTACAGGGTAAAGAATTTTGATTTTATTATCTTGGGTGTCTTTCTCAGCTATCGTCCACCCTTTGCTTAAGATTATATTGTAATTGAGATAGGTTTCTTTTTGTTTGGGATTATATAATGTTTTTGGAACAAAAGTCGAGAAATGATTGAAGTGTATTCCTTTTATCTTCTCACTTTCCAAATAGGAGTAGGTTTCAATGAGATTTTGAAGTGCTTCTCCTTGTTCCAATTTGTGGGAGTCAAACCTAAAAAATGGACGAGCAATGTTAGTACAAAAAGAAAATCCATCCTTAAAAATTTGGATAGATAGCTCTTTATCTTGAATGATATTTTTATTGAACGGCATCAAAAATTGTGGGCCAGTTTCCGTTGGTATTTACCTCGGTAAGAGAACCCAGTATGATGGCAGGACCATTGACTCCGTCAACAGAAACAGTCTCGTTTTCTAATTTTAACAAATCTTTGTCCTGATCGTGGAGTATAACGTCTTTTGCAACTTTCACTTCAAAACTGGAACTTTGTAACCGTTCTTATCAATAATATTTGAATTGATCTCAAACTTTGCATCAATTCCATCTACGGGTACATTAGCAAAGCTTTTGTACACATCAGTGTTTTTGAATAAGGAATCTTTTACAGGAACAAAACCAAGTGTATCTACAACTACCACCTCGCGGAGCATGTCAATTCTGTATGTGCGGTCGTATTCCATATAGGAGGAATCACGCTTTTCTACCAAAGTGAAAATTCCATTATCAATAAATTTCACCAAGCTGTCAAAGTTTTCACAGTAAATACCATTAACGTCTTTGTGTGCAATCTGAGCCTTACGAATCAATTTCAATTTATTGATTACTATAGCATAGCGTTCGTTCTTGGTCTTGTTGAAATTAATGGGACCATTAATTGAGTCATAAATCTTGTAACTAAAGAGTATCGCAAGTACCCAGAGTATGGCTTGAAGCGCTATTTTCATTGTTTATTTATTTTTTACCTACTAACAAATCTACAATTTTTTTTGAATCGTAAAAGTTTTACAAATGAATTATATTGGTAGAAAAAAAGCTACATGTTAAACTCCTCTTTCCATAAAATTCTTTTAAAAAAATTCAGCTTTGAGGCTACTGCCTCTCAGATAAAGGGATTTGAAAAAATCGCTGAATTTTTATCTTACCCCTCCAATGATTCTTTGTTGCTGATCAAGGGTTATG
>CACLQG010000052.1 GCA_902609035.1 uncultured Bacteroidota bacterium | reverse complement strand
CTATCAGTGTCAATACTGGAGGTTTTGATACCGCCGAAGTGAAGGACATGAAGGCTAAAGCCTTGCAGATGGGTGCGCATACGTACCAATCCGTCAATGCCTTAGACTCTTTTTACAGTAAAGTCGTAAAGTATTTGGTATTTGGTAACGTACTTAAAAACAACACCTACCCCCTATCTGTTAGTGCTGAAAGAATCGTTCAGGCCATGGAAATCGTTGCCTATGCCAATGAGATTGGTGCTGATGCCATTGCTCATGGGAGTACTGGGGCTGGTAATGATCAAGTAAGATTTGATTTGATTTTTCAAGTCATGGCACCCAATATTGAAATCATTACTCCCATCAGAGACGAACAGTTATCTAGGGAGATGGAAATCGAATACCTTAATGAAAATGGTGTGAGTCTCTCTTGGGAAAAAGCACAATATTCTGTCAATCAGGGTCTCTGGGGAACCAGTGTTGGAGGCAAAGAAACATTAACTTCTAATGATAACCTCCCAGAATCGGCCTATCCCAGTCAGGTAGAGAAACAAAATGCAGAAAAAGTTACGCTTCATTTTGAAAAAGGAGAGTTAGCGGGAATTGATGGCGTAAATGAAAGTCCTGTAAAAAACATCATGAAATTACAACATCAAGCCAAAAAATTTGGGATTGGAAGAGACACCCACGTAGGTGATACCATTATAGGAATTAAAGGTAGGGTAGGCTTTGAAGCGGCAGCTCCCCTATTGATCATAAAAGCGCATCATTTACTAGAAAAGCACACTTTGAGCAAGTGGCAACAATTCCAAAAGGAACAGCTCGGTAATTTTTATGGGATGTTACTTCACGAGGGACAATATTTAGATCCTGTGATGAGAGATTTGGAAGCCTTTTTGTGTAACAGTCAATCAACGGTGAGTGGAAAGGTCTTTGTTACCCTTTACCCCTACCGATTTGAACTGAATGGAATTGAGTCGGTGCACGACTTGATGAATGCCGCATTTTGCAGTTATGGGGAAGTGAACAAAGGTTGGTCTGCTAATGACGCTAAAGGATTTATCAAATTACTGTCCAACCAAAACAAAATTTACCAATACGTTAATAAAGAAAAATGAAAAAAGTAGGCATTATAGGTGGTTCGGGATATACCGGAGGGGAATTGATAAGATTAATATTGCACCACCCCGCCTTGGAATTGGATTTTGTATTCAGCACCACAAGACCTGGAACCCCATTGCATGATACCCATAGAGATTTATTAGGGGCTGATGCTCCCGATTTCACAGGAAATATTAATTCCGATGTGGATGTGGTTTTCCTCTGCGTTGGACATGGAAAATCTCTTGAATTCTTGGAAGAAAATAAATTTTCGGACAATACTGTCATCATTGATCTAAGTAATGATTTTAGGTTGAAAAAAGATGCACAATTCAAAGCTTATAATTTTGTCTATGGACTGCCTGAAAAGCACAGGGAAACTATCGAAAAGAGTAATGCTATTGCCAATCCTGGTTGTTTTGCAACTTCGATTCAATTGGCACTTTTACCGTTGGCAAAAGAGGGATTGATCCAAGAAGCAGTGCATGTCAATGCCACTACTGGCAGCACAGGAGCTGGGATAGGTCTGAGCCAAACAGGACATTTCAGTTGGAGAAACAACAATGTCTCATGGTATAAACCTTTTACCCATCAGCATTTGGGAGAAATCGAAGAAACTTTGGGGAGTCCCAAAATTTACTTTCTTCCCCATCGTGGAAATTTTACAAGAGGAATTTTTGCCAGTTGTTATACCCCAATTGATGGAAAGCTAGAACAAATGGTTGAGTTATACAAGGAGTATTTCAAACCACATCCTTTTACTAATGTATCAAACAAAGAACTCACTTTAAAACAAGTGGTCAATACCAATCACTGTGCGATTCACTTGCACCAATTCGAAGATCAATTGTTGGTTACTTCAGTAATTGATAATTTGGTAAAAGGAGCCTCAGGACAAGCCGTTCAAAATTTAAACCTCATCATGGGATGGGAAGAGGATTTGGGGTTACAACTTAAAGCGAGTGTATTTTAAAATTTAAAAACTAAAAAATGAAAATAGCCATAATAGGATCTGGAAATTTGGGATTGAGTATTGCTAAAGGCTTGATTTACAACAACACTTATACGTCACTTTACCTTACCAAAAGGGACCTCAAAGCAATTGAAAAATGGGAGGATTACAATAATGTAAAAATTTCAACAGACAATCAAGAAGCTGTAAAAAACTCTGACATAGTCATATTTACGGTTCAGCCTCGACAGTTTGATGGGATCTTAGAAGAAATCAAAGGAGCATTGACCGATAAACACGTTTTAATTTCAGCCATCACGGGTTATAGTATTGAACGCATGGAAGAAAAGTTGGATGCATATTATCCTATCATTAGGAGTATGCCTAACACTGCCATATCGGTGGGGAAATCCATGACCTGTTTGTGTTGTAATTTAGTTGGAGAAAAAAGGATCGCCATTGCCGAAGCCATTTTTAACGGATTGGGTACCACTATCAAGATTGCAGAAAAACAAATGCAAGCCGCTACAGTGGTTTGTGCCAGTGGAATTGCTTTTTGGATGAGACTTATTCGGGCGACGACCCAAGGAGGAGTTCAAATGGGTTTTGATGCGGATGAATCCATGCGCATGTCAATGTATACCGCTTTGGGTGCTGCTAGTCTTTTAATTGAAACCGACTCCCATCCCGAAACCGAAATCGATAAGGTGACCACACCTCAGGGTTGCACCATTACAGGATTGAATGAAATGGAACACCAGGGATTGAGTTCATCCCTTATTAGAGGGCTAATGGCCTCATTTGAAAAAATCAATGAAATTAAAATAAGATGAAACTATTTGACGTTTATCCGCTATATGAAGTTTGCCCAGTGAGGGCAAAAGATATCTATGTGTATGATGAAGCGGGAACGGAGTATTTAGACCTCTATGGTGGTCATGCAGTTATTTCCGTTGGACACAGCCATCCGCATTATGTCAACCGATTAAAGGAGCAATTGCATAAAATTGCTTTTTATTCCAACGCAGTGGAAAACCCCCTTCAACAACAATTGGCAGACGAAATCGGTGAACAGTCCTGCTTACATGATTATCAACTTTTCTTGTGCAGCTCGGGGGCAGAAGCCAATGAAAACGCCCTTAAACTGGCCTCTTTTCACACTGGGAAAAAGAGAGTAGTTGCCTTTAAAAATGCCTTTCACGGAAGAACATCGGCGGCGGTTGCAGCTACTGACAATCAGAACATCAATTCGCCATTAAATCGGCAGCAAGAGGTAACTTTTATTCCTTTTAACGATACTAATGTACTGGAAAAAGAATTGCAAAAAGGAGATGTTTGTGCCGTTATTTTTGAACCCATACAAGGGGTTGGAGGTTTAGATGTACCCGAGAATAATTTCGTTTTGGCGATGGAAAAACTCTGCTACCGGTATGATACTGCCCTAGTTGCAGATGAGGTACAATCAGGCTTTTCCAGATCGGGAACCTTTTTTGCTTTTCAAAACAACAACATCAAACCGCATGTCATCACCATGGCTAAGGGGATGGGTAATGGTTTTCCCATTGGTGGAATTTTGGTCCACCCCGATGTTCAACCCAAATATGGTATGCTGGGTACTACATTTGGCGGAAATCATCTGGCGTGTACTGCCTCATTGGCAGTATTGGAAATCCTTAAAAAAGACAAACTACAGCATAGAGCTAAAGAAATGGAGGTTTATTTCAGAAACCAAGCTAAAAAAATACAAGGTGCAAAGATCAAAGGAAGAGGATTGATGCTGGGCTTGGAGTTTGACTTTGAGGTAGGGCCTTTAAGAAAAAGGCTTATTTACGAAAAAAAGATTTTTACAGGAGGCAGCAGCAACAAAAATGTATTACGAATCCTCCCACCATTGACCATTCAAAAAGAACATTTCGATCAACTTTTTGATGCATTAGAGGCATTATTATGAAACATTTTATCACGTTATCGGATTTACCCAATTTTGACCAAACCCTAGATTTGGCAATGGACATGAAAAAAAATCCTACCGAATCGGCAGATTTGGGAAAGGGGAAAACACTGGGTTTATTGTTTTTTAACCCCAGTTTGAGAACCCGTTTAAGTACTCAAAAAGCCGCTCAAAACTTGGGGCTCTCCACAATGGTTATGAATTTCAGTCAGGAGTCATGGGCGTTGGAGTTTGAAAACGGTACCAAAATGAGTGGATTGAGATCAGAGCATGTCAAGGAAGCTGCTGCGGTTATTTCCAAATATTGTGATATGGTCGCAATCAGAGCTTTTGCCTCTCTGTCGGATAAGAAAAAAGACGAGGCAGAAATGGTATTAAGAAGCTTTGCGAAATACGCCTCAGTTCCAATTATCAATATGGAAAGTGCTACTGCTCACCCATTGCAAGCACTAGCAGATGCAATTACGTTAAAGGAATTCCAACTCACATTTAAACCAAAAGTAGTATTGAGTTGGGCACCACACCCCAAGGCATTACCCCACGCAGTCGGTAATTCTTTTACCCAAATGATGGGGCACATGGAGGCTGATTTTATTATCGCTCACCCTGAAGGTTATGCCCTTAATCCTGAGATTACTAAGGGAGTGGAAATTACTACCAATCAAGAAAAAGCTTTGGAGGGTGCAGATTTTGTCTATACCAAAAACTGGTGTTCCTACGATAACTATGGACAAATCCTGAGAACGGATGATAAATGGATGATTACATCAGAAAAGATGCAACTTACCAATAATGGGAAGTTCATGCATTGTCTACCCATCAGAAGAAATATTGTGGCATCAGATGGGGTTTTAGACAGCCCCAATTCTTTGGTGATTCAACAATCCCAAAACAGAATTTACTCGGCACAAGCCGTTTTAAAACAGTTATTGGAAAATGGATAAGCTTTCGGTCGTTAAAATTGGTGGGAATGTTATTGAGGAGGAGGCAGTATTAAAGTCCTTCCTAACGGATTTTGCACAAATGCAAGGACCCAAAATATTAGTACATGGGGGTGGTAAAAAAGCTACCGCTATGGCCCAACAGCTGGACGTACCTGTGCAGATGGTTGAAGGGAGAAGAATCACAGATGACAAAAACCTCGATATTATCACCATGCTATATGGCGGAAAGATCAATAAGAATATAGTCGCTCAATTGCAGGGACTTAGCTGCAATGCTATTGGACTTAGTGGAGCAGACGGAAATGCCATTCAAGCGATAAAAAGACCTTTTAAGACAATCGACTACGGTTTTGTAGGAGATGTCACAGGTGTGAACAGCGCTTTTTTTAAAATGTTACTTGAGGCAGGATATACTCCCGTTTGTTGCGCCATTACTCACGACCAAAAAGGCCAATTACTCAATACCAATGCCGATACCATCGCCTCCACCCTATCTCAAGGACTTTCGGAATATTTTGAAGTATCATTATGGTATTGTTTTGAAAAGCAAGGCGTATTGGAAAATATAGAAGACGATAAAACCGTAATCTCCATCATCACACCTCAAAAATATCAAAACCTCAAAGCGGCGGATATAATACATTCTGGAATGATACCCAAAATTGACAACTGTTTTGATGCCTTAGAAAATGGATTGAGTCAAGTAAAAATTGGGCCACCTGAAATGATTGCTGGAAAAATCGAACACACTACTTTAATATTAGA
>CACLQG010000051.1 GCA_902609035.1 uncultured Bacteroidota bacterium | reverse complement strand
TATGTATTCGATGAAAAGGGATTAAGTCATGTTTTGGATATAACAGTTATAAAAGATTAACAAATTTGATGAAAAAGTTTTTATTTTTGACTAATGAGAAAGCCAAAAATTGTTTTGTTTTTGATACTTTTTTTCTTAAAAAACATTAATGCACAAGAAAAAAGGACTTTAGGTTCAATTGAACAGTTAACATCTGAGATGAAACAATTCATTTCTAAAGAGAATAAAATTGAAATACTTGCTGAAGGCTTTGACTGGTCAGAAGGACCAGTGTGGGTGAATGAATTGAATGCAGTTTTATTTTCTGATGTCCCAAGTAATAAAATTTATAAATGGGATGAATCAAATGGTTTGGAAGTTTTTATTGAGCCTAGTGGCTATACAGGAATTGTTCCTAATAATACAAAAAAAGGTTCAAACGGATTAGTTATAGATGAAAATGGAAAGCTTGTATTGTGTATGGTTGGAGATAGACGAGTTGCTAGACTTGATAATTTTATAGAAAAAAACTTTACAACGATTATTGATAAATTTCAAGGAAAACTTTTTAATAGTCCAAACGACTTAGTGTATGCTGAAAATGGGGATTTATTTTTTACCGATCCACCGGGGGGGTTGCAAAAAAAAGATGATGATGAATTAAAAGAACTACCCTTCAATGGTGTTTTTAAATTATCTAAATCAGGGGTTCTTTCCCTCTTAATTAAAGATTTAAGCAGACCAAATGGGATTGGAATTTCAAAAGATCAGAAAATCTTATATGTATCAAATTCTGATAGTAACAATCCAATAATTATGTCCTATGACATAACAACTAGCGGAGTTAAAAATCCCACCGTATTTTTTGATGGAAATGAATTATCAAAAAAATACAAAGGAAATTTTGATGGACTTAAAATTCACCCAAAGGGTGCAATTTTTTGCACTGGACCAGGGGGAGTTTTGATAATATCAAAGAGTGGAGATCATTTAGGGACAATAAAAACTGAGG
The DNA here is from genome assembly GCA_902609035.1 of uncultured Bacteroidota bacterium. The sequence continues at coordinate 4,756 of CACLQG010000051.1, read as the reverse complement.
AGCGGACATCAAATTGTAATTTTGATAGAGACTACAATTATTTATACATGACTACTGATATGTATCTCACAAGAGTTAAGCTTTAGTGATTTTTTAATCATTACAATTTAATAAATAGCTTAGCTTTGCTAATTACTTTTATATTGCAATTAAAGTAGTTATAATTGAAGACACTACATATAAAATTATTTAAAATGAAAAAGCATTCAATTACTTGTAGGTATTTTAATCGTCCAACTCTTAGTTGTTAGTCATTATATATTACTTGTAGCTTTACCTAATTATAAATAAAATGTAAAATGAAAGACCACAATAGCATTAATAAAAATATTTGCACAAGCTGTAATCAAGAAATTCATTTTATTTGGTCCAGTGGAATATAATAATAGTCCATTTGCAAGGCTTTGTATTGATTGAAGTAGTGAATTAATGGAGGATTTATATAAATAAAATATTATGAGGCTAGTTTTATACATTCTCTCTGGTGCATCTTTTATCTTTTTTGGTATAGCCTGTTTTTGCAGTGATTTATTTGTCAATGAATTTTACCGTTATGGTTTGTCAGAGTTCAGACCAATTGTTGGTTTTTTTCAGTTATTAGGAGGAATCGGTTGTATTATAGGTATCTATAATAAAAAGATACTAATAATATCATCATTAGGCCTATCGGTAATGATGCTATTGGGTGTCGCCATTAGAATAAAAATCAATGATACCTTTATTCAAACAATACCTGCATTAATTTATTTCACTGTTAATGCAATCATTTTTATTGATAATTTTGCCAAGGCAAAAAAAAAAAACAATGAAAACTGAAATGGTTCCCAAAGCTACGATAATCAATTAAATGCCCAATACAAGTTAATTTATTTACAAAAGTATTAAGCAAAAAAGAATGGGTTTTTATGTGTAAAAAATGTCTGCAAAAACAAAACAAATAATCCTATTTACAAACACATAGAAACTTCCAAAAGTTTGCATTAATATTATTAGTATTTAAAAATTTAGTTTAATCCTCTTAGGAGTAATTGTAAATTATTTAACATTGTGTTTTGAATATTTGAATGTATTCCTAATTAATTTCAAGGATTTATATTATTCTTATTTGAGCAAACTTATAAATGAATGAGGGTGGAGAGGGCTTAACGAGCGAAGAAATCTCTCAAATGCAGGTGTAAATGAGCTCTCAGAAAGTACTTTTTTAAGAATGTTAATTAACTTCTGATACTATTTAAATCAATAAGATTTATTTATAGCCTAGAGGAACTTTTAAAAAATATATAGCCCATACTTCCTACAGCTGCTCCTATCAAAATTTGATATCCAGTTTGATTTACTACATTAACTACAAAAAGGTAAGTTCCTAAAACCATTAAAATTATTCCAAGTGTCTTTATAAAATTTTTCATTTTACTAAAGTATCAATTACCCAATTTATAAAACCTATTTCAGGGTAAAATGAAATGTATTTTAGAGGTTATTATCCTTTATTTGTTGATTTTTCAAACTATAGCTGAGTGGAGCTTGTATGAGCTTGAGATAAAATAGTGGCCACTTTTTGGGTTTAAAAGCAAGTTTGATTAAAGAACGGATAATATCAATTCCCCAAAAAAGGTAAAAGGCAATCAAGGGATAGTGCTTTTTTATTACATAATATTTTGATATTACCATTTCCATTTTGATTTTTATCGATTTTGGTGTGCTACCACCATGGAGATGTTTGTAGGTGGTCTCGGGGACTAAAAATGAAGATTTCCCATTTTCAACTAGTCTTTTGCATATGTCCGTTTCTTCATAGTAAAGAAATATTTTAGGATCAAAACCACCAACTCTTTCAAAATCAGAGGTACGGAAAAACATGAACGAGCCTGCTACACTGGAGACCTTTAGGGGCTGGCTATATTTTTTTCTAACATTAGGATATTTTTTTGGATTCATCCACTGCAGGGTTGAACGTCCAAATATCTCATAAGCTGGGGAAATAAAATGGTTGAAGCAAGCCTTGTTTTTTCCCTCCATAGATAGCATTTGCGGAGTGGACACTCCAACGGAGGAATGATAGTCCATAAATGATTTCATAGCTGTTAGACAATCACTTTCCAATATAACATCGCTATTGATAAAGGCAATGTAATCACTATCTGCATAAGCTACACCTAAATTATTTCCACCTCCAAAACCAGTATTTATTTCACTTCTTATACATTGAATATTTTCTTGCAACTTGAATTGTTTTAAGAAAGATTCAAGCTTATTAAAACTTGCTCTCTTAGAGGCATTATCTACCACAATGATTTGATAAATCAAATCTTTTGAGGTGTATTTTAGGATGCTCTTGATTAATCCAATAGTTAGATGCTCAAAATTGTAGTTAACGATTATAATGGCTACTTGAAACATGTGTACAAAATAAAAAACAACCATAAAGCATTCAAGGGTTGTTTTTTTAATAAAGTTTTAGCCTAGTACATTTTGCTTCTTAATTAAATTCAAGGCAGACCCTTCTTTATACCACTCTATTTGTTGCTCGTTGTAAGTGTGGTTAGCTACAATATTATCTTTTGTTCCATCAGCATGAACCACTTCTAAAATAAGTGATTTGCCAGGTGAAAACTCGGCTAAATTTGTAAAGTTAAAAATGTCGTCTTCCAGTATTAGATTGTAATCATTTTCATTATTAAAAGTTATGCCGAGCATTCCTTGTTTTTTGAGATTGGTTTCATGGATTCTTGCAAAAGACTTTACCAGTACCACTTTAACTCCCAAGTGTCTGGGTTCCATTGCAGCATGTTCTCTTGAAGAACCTTCGCCATAATTGTGATCTCCAACAACAATGGTGGTAATATTTTGTGCTTTATAAGCCCTCTGAACATCGGGTACTCCACCGTATTCACCAGTGAGTTGGTTTTTGACGAAATTAGTTTTTTTATTGAACGCATTAACAGCTCCAATAAAACAGTTGTTTGAGATGTTGTCCAGATGTCCTCTGTATCTTAACCAAGGTCCAGCCATAGATATATGATCGGTAGTACATTTTCCATGGGCTTTCAAAAGTAATTTTACATCTAATAGATTTTTTCCATCCCAAGGTTCGAAAGGATTGAGAAGTTGAAGCCTATCTGAATTTTCTTTTACGACTACCTCAACAGAGGAGCCATCTGCTTCAGGAGCAAGGTATCCATTTTCTTTAACGTCAAATCCTTTTGGAGGTAGCTCCATACCCTGAGGGGCATCCAACATTACGGTTTCACCTTCTTCATTAAGCAAACTGTCGGTAATTGGGTTGAAATCCAAACGTCCAGAAATGGCAACAGCAGCTACCATTTCCGGGGAAGCAACAAAAGCATGAGTGTTGGGATTTCCATCGGCACGCTTAGAAAAATTTCGATTAAAAGAATGGATGATTGTGTTTTTTTCACCTTTGTCTGCCCCTGTTCTGTCCCATTGTCCTATACAAGGTCCACAGGCGTTGGTGAAAATTTTAGCATCCAAATCTTCAAAAATATTTAATAGTCCGTCTCTCTCAGCGGTATATCTCACTTGCTCAGATCCGGGGTTTATTCCAAATTCAGCTTTTGTAACTAGTTTTTTGTCAACGGCTTGTTTTGCAATGCTTGCAGCTCTGGACAGATCTTCATATGAAGAGTTGGTGCAGGAACCAATGAGTCCCCATTCTACTTTTATGGGCCATTCTCCTTCAATGGCACTCTCCCTCATTTGATTTATGGGGGTTGCCAAATCAGGAGTAAAGGGTCCATTGATGTGTGGCATTAATTCATCTAAATTAATTTCGATGAGTTTATCAAAATATTTTTCAGGTTTGGAATATACTTCTGGATCAGCCGTGAGGTGCTCTTTGACTTCGTTGGCAGCATCTGCAACATCGTCTCGATTCGTTGCTCTTAAATATCTCTCCATAGAACTATCATATCCAAAAGTAGAGGTTGTAGCTCCAACTTCGGCTCCCATATTACATATTGTGCCTTTTCCAGTACAAGACATAGATTCTGCCCCTGGGCCAAAATATTCAATAATGGCTCCGGTTCCCCCCTTCACGGTAAGGATACCTGCTACTTTTAAAATCACATCTTTTGGAGCAGTCCAACCATTAAGATTACCTGTTAATTTAACACCGATCATTTTAGGAAATTTTAGTTCCCAAGGCATGCCTGCCATTACATCAACTGCGTCGGCTCCACCAACACCGATGGCTATCATTCCGAGCCCTCCTGCATTTACTGTGTGAGAATCTGTTCCAATCATCATTCCTCCGGGAAATGCATAATTTTCTAACACCACTTGGTGAATGATTCCTGCTCCAGGTTTCCAAAAACCGATTCCATATTTATTGGAAACCGATTCTAGAAAATTAAAGACTTCCGCACTGGAGTTATTGGCTGATTTTAAATCTGCAGCTGCACCCTCTTTGGCTTGAATGAGGTGATCACAATGAACAGTTGTTGGTACCGCAGCTTTTGACTTTCCTGCCTGCATAAACTGAAGCAGTGCCATTTGAGCAGTTGCATCCTGACATGCTATTCGATCGGGTGCAAAATTTACATAATCTTCCCCTCTTTTGTATGCTTGTCTAAAACTTTTATCCCACAAATGGGCATATAATATTTTTTCACTAGAAGTGAGGGGACGGTTTAAAATGCTTTTTGCAAAATTTACACGATCTGCCAGTTCTGAATAATTACTTTTGATCATGTTAATATCAAATGCCATATACGTTTATTTTAATGTTAGTAAAAGT
>CACLQG010000050.1 GCA_902609035.1 uncultured Bacteroidota bacterium | reverse complement strand
ATTTTCATTAAGAAATCTCCTTGAAACAAAAATATGAAATTGGTGGGGGAAAAAGTAGCATTAAGGTCTTAATCTGGTCTAGAATTTTTCAAATGCCCCTAGTCCAAAGAGTGCAAAGTCATATCTTACTGGATCAATTGGATCAAACTTCCTCAATTTAGTGTCCAATTCTAGTAGTGCCTTAGCATCGTTTTGTTTTCTCTTTAAAAGACCCAATTTACGGGCCACACCTCCAGTATGTATATCTAAAGGAAGTGACAAGTCGGAAGAAGAAATACTTTTCCAAATCCCAAAATCAACACCCTTTTGGTTCGAGCGCACCATCCATCTTAGGAACATATTGATCCTTTTTGCAGCTGAACCTTTAAGAGGGTCTGACACATGTTTTTCTGTCCTTCTAAGGTGACTGAGCTCAAAAAATATTTTTTTGAAATGATGAATGCGCTTTTGAAGGGGAATTTTATTTGATGAAAAAAGATTTTCTAGCCCACCGTATTTTTGATAAATGTTTTTTAGAGACTTAAAGAAATATACTAAATCTTGTTCATTGAAAGTTCTGTGGACAAAACCTTTTAATTTTTTAATATCTTTTTCTTTATGATTGAGAATAAATTGATGTGGTGAATAATCCATCATATCAATGATTCTCTTAGCACTCTTGAGAATACTGACGCGGTTGCCCCATGATATTGAAGCACTAAGAAATGCAGCGATTTCTATGTCCTCTTTTTTTGAAAATTGATGTGGAATCTGTATGGGATCATTCGAGATAAACCAAATTGACTCGTATTCCTGAGCCTTTTGATCCAAAAAAGATTTTAATTCCTTTTGATTCATAAAACTATTTTCCCGTCTTTAAGTAGGATTTTGCGGTCGGACATACTGGCCAATGATTCGTTGTGGGTTACAATTACTATAGTACATCTAATTTCATCTCTTAATTTAAAAAATAATTCATGTAAAGCGTTGGCATTTTGAGAGTCTAGGTTACCACTTGGTTCATCGGCAAAAATTACTTTTGGATTATTGATCAAAGCTCTGGCTACTGCAACACGTTGTTGCTCTCCGCCAGACAATTCTTGGGGTTTGTGATGCATGCGATCTGAAAGGCCTAACTGATCTAATAGCATTTTGGCTTTTTCCTTTAATGCTCTAGAATCATTTTTACCAATCCACCCTGGCATACAAACGTTTTCTATTGCCGTAAACTCTGCGAGAAGTTCATGAAACTGAAAAATAAACCCCAAATTTTGATTCCTGAAATTTGCCATTTGATCCGTATTCATCTTTTGAACCGCCTCTCCATCAATTTCCAAATAGGTTTTTTTGTTAGCGTCCGCTGAGTCAAGTATTCCTAAAATTTGTAATAGTGTTGTTTTTCCAGCACCAGAGGGACCGACTATGGCCACTATTTCCCCTGAATCGATGTCTAGATCAATACCTTTAAGAACAGCCAAATCTCCATAACTTTTAAATACATTACGACAAGAGATAATATTTTTCATTCATTAAAATTAGTTTTTTAATACTAGAACTCATTTAAGTAAGCTTTCAAATTTCAATTTGGTTTAATCTACTTTAGTTTCGTTTAGTTATTTTGTATGTTTGATTTGCAAAACCAAATTAATGTATAATCAAGCATATTTTGCAGGAGGTTGTTTCTGGTGTACAGAATCTATTTTTCGAATTGTAAAAGGAGTTACTAAAATAGTTCCTGGCTATATGGGGGGCCACCTAAAAAATCCTGTTTACAGTGAGGTTTGTAACGGAAATACTGGTCACACCGAGGCCATTAAGATTACTTATGACCAGGATTTGGTTACTTATGGTGATTTACTCGAAATCTTTTTTTTAACCCACGATCCCACTACCCCAGACCGACAGGGTAATGATGTAGGTTCACAATACAGATCAGCCATATTCTTTAATAATTTTGAAGAAAAAATTCAAATTGAAAATTGTATCAATAGTCTTCAGAATCGTGGAGCCTATGATAAGCCTATTATTACAGAGGTCAATTCTAAATGTGCTTTTTATGAGGCAGAAGTTGTTCATCACAATTATTATAATCAAAATAAAGAAAAACCCTATTGTCAATTCGTTATTGCCCCCAAGATCAAGAAATTTCAATCACTTTTTCAAAACAATTTAAATAATGAATGATAATTTTAATGCATAAGCGATTACAGACGAGATGAGGGTGAACTTTTTAAATATCATTAATTTAGTTGGATGGGATTCCGATAGAGAGGGTTTAGAAAAAACCCCTTTATGTACTGCTGAAGCCATGAAGTTTTTAACCAAGGGATATGAAAAAGATTAAAAAAAATTATACAAAGCGCTATTTTGGGGAAAACTACAAAGAGATGGTTATCGGTAAAGATGAAAAGCTTTACTCCCCAATGTGACAACCATATGTTGCCCTTTTGTAGGAAAGGAGCATATAGCTTACATTCCAAATGGAAAAATTGTAGGTTTGAGTAAAATCGCAATGGTAGCAGATGTTTTTTCTAGAAGGCTCCAGGTTCAAGAAAGACTTACAGAACAGATTTTAGATTGTATAAATTTCATATTACAAACGATTGGTGTTGGTTTAGATATTAGCATCTCACATGTGTATGATGATCAGAAGGGTCAAAAACAAAACTAAAATACGACTACCATTAGTTTATAAGGGTCTTTTCGAGAAACGGACAATCGGGACGAATTATTAATGCTCATAACATAAGTTTGAGCTAGTCTTTTTTCTCTTTTTCAAACAAAAATTTCAGACCTAATTTTTTTAAAATTTTTTTTTCAAATTCCCAAAAGAATTTGAACTGGAAAAACATTGTTCCTACTAAAATTAGTAATATTTGATAGATGGGAAATATGATAAGTATTCTTAACAATAAGTAAATTAAAGACCCTAGGGGTATTTCAATAAAATCTGCGGATTGAACATTTAATAATTCAAGCAGTGGTAGGGCCAATTTGGCACTCGCAGTTCCTGTGATTCCAAATACTATGAAAATCACTACAAGTTGACAATCGGAGGTTATTCCCCACTTTTCCTTGAGGCGTTTGAACATGAGGAATTATCCGAGTATTGATATGATTTGTTGGCCTAGCTCTGAACCGATACGATCTTGAGCCTCCAAAGTAGCTGCTCCAATATGTGGCGTCAATGAAATTTTAGGATGCATTAACAATTTAATTTGTGGCTTGGGCTCATTTTCAAAAGTATCCAATGCGGCGAAGGCTAATTTGTTATTATCTAGTGCATTGACTAGGGCAACTTCATCGATTAAACCTCCGCGAGCTGCATTAATAATCACAGTACCCTCTTTCATCATATCAAATTCTTTGGAGCCAATGACATATTCTTTTTGTGCAGGGACATGAAGACTAATAAAGTCTGATGTTTTCAAAACTTCTTCCATGGAGACGCTATAAATAGAGACGTCTACTGATTCCCCATTAAAAAGTTCTACAGTCACCTCTGCAGTATCAATATACTTATCCGTGGCAACAACATTCATACCTATGCCTAGAGCGATTTTAGCTACTTCTTGACCGATTCTGCCAAAACCGATAATACCAATCGTCTTGCCTCTTAATTCAATTCCATTAGCATAGGCTTTTTTTAATCCTTTGAAATTTCTTTCTCCCTCTAATGGCATATTTCGATTGGAGTCGTGAAGAAATCGAACACCTCCGTATAGATGAGCGAAAACAAGTTCCGCAACAGAGGAGGAGGAGGCTGCGGGAGTATTAATAACACTTAAGCCTTTTTCTCTTGCGTATTCTACGTCAATGTTATCCATTCCTACACCACCTCGTCCAATGATTTTTAATCCGGGACAAGAATCAATCAACTCTTTTCGTGCTGAAGTTGCACTTCTGACTAATAGAACTGTAATTTTATTCTCATTGATATAATCAACTAGATGTTCTTGTGCTACATTGGTGGTAATAACCTCATAACCTGCTTTAGTTAAAACGTCTATACCTGATTGGGAAACACCGTCGTTTGCTAATATTTTCATTTTATATTTATTGATTAAGCTATTCTTTCAAATTCTTGCATGCAGTCAACCAGAACCTGAATGCTTTGGATTGGTAGTGCATTGTAGATGGAAGCACGATAACCACCTACGGAGCGGTGGCCTTTTAAACCAACGATATTTGCCTGATTCCAAAGTGGATCAAATAGTTCTGCATGACTTTCGTCTTTTAAATTGAAAGTAGCGTTCATGTTACTTCGATCCTCTATATTAGCAAATCCTTCAAACAAGGGGTTTCGATCGATTTCATCATAAATCAAAGCCGCTTTTTTTATGTTTTGGGAGCCGATACGCTCCAATCCGCCGTTCTTATCGATCCATCTTAAATTTAGTAGAACAGCATATACTGGAAAAACAGGTGGGGTGTTGAACATGCTTCCAGCATTTGATTGCAATTCATAGTTGAGCATGGAGGGGATGACCCTACTTACTTTATTGAAAGAGGATTCTTTGATTACTACTAATGTAACTCCAGAGGGACCCATATTTTTCTGTGCTCCTGCATAAAACATATCAAATTTTGAATAATCAAATGGGCGAGAAAAAATATCAGAACTCATGTCTGCGATCAAAGGAACATCTGTTTCAGGAATGAATTGAAACTGGGTTCCATAAATAGTATTGTTGGTTGTAATGTGTAGATAGTCCAAGTCATTTGGAATAGCATAATCCTTAGGAATGTAATTAAAGTTTTGATCTTTTGAAGAGGCTAATTCCAAAACCTCCCCTAATAATTTTGCTTCCTTGATGGCCTTGGAAGACCAAGTTCCAGAATTAACATATCCTGCTTTTTTTTCCAGCAAATTATAGGCTGTCATCAGAAACTGCATACTGGCACCTCCTTGGAGGTACATAGATTTGTAACCCTTGTCTTGTAATCCTAATAGTTTAAGAGAGAGAGTACATGCTTCTTCCATTATACTTTTAAATTCCGCACTTCTATGGGAAATTTCTATGAGAGACAACCCAATGTTGTCAAGTTCCTGAACAGCTTTAGATGCTCCATCAATTACCTCCTTGGGAAGAATTGCGGGGCCAGCGCTGAAATTGTGTTTTTTCATATCAATTTACAAAGTGCAAATATCAAAAGTTCAGTTCAAATATCAACTGAATAAGTATTAATTTTTCTCAATTTTTTTAACAAAAAGGATAACTGATTAAGCGTTCTATTTAAAGAGACAAAAGAAAGTCCATTGTATCTACTCTGTCGGCATAATCCCAAAGTGCAGGTCTCTGCGCGTCGCCAAAAGTAATACACCCCTCAATATCGATATTGGAAATAATGCATTGAATATCCTCTTGTTGGTCTTTTAACTGCTTCTTTAGTTTGTTTAGGTCATCGTAAAATTCGTAATGTGCGGTTGCTATTGGGGAGGATATGGCTTTGTGTTCTCTAAGGATAAAAAATCCATTTTCTAAAAAATCAAATTCACTCATTAAATACACCGCCTTATTATAGTCATAATTGTTGGCGTATTTGTTCATTTCTAACACATTGGCATGAGAAAAAAGTCCACTAAAAACAATATTTAAATCAAAATCCCGAGGGACATAAAGTTTTGAAACATTTCTACACCCCAAACCATAGTATTGTAAAATATCTCTACCAAGGCCCTCGATATCTTTTTGGGTTTCCTCTCCATTCAAGACAGCGATTGCATTTCTGTTTTTTCTTATGATATGGGGGTATTTAGAAAAATAATAATCAAAATACCGAGCGGAATTATTACTACCAGTAGCGATTACCGCATCAAAATTTTCAAGTTTGCCTTCGCTAAAATTACTTAGAGATTGAAATAGTGGGTCTGTACTTACTATGTAGGGTATTAATATACTGTCTTGGGTAGAACATTTCA
>CACLQG010000049.1 GCA_902609035.1 uncultured Bacteroidota bacterium | reverse complement strand
AGACGCCAAAAACTCTTTTTGATGGGAGAGAATCTTTCGCTTTTGGAATCTGATTTCGTCTGCCTTTGCCAGTTTGAGGTCTTTTTTTAATTGCTCCAAAGGTTCCTCAATATGCCAGATCAAAATCCGGGTTTGCTCGTCGATATTAACCCTTTGGTGTAAAGGCATTTGATTTTGAAATTAAAGTACGTATTTTTGCTCAAAATTGTGAATAAAGATACAACTATGGGAACAAAAACCGCGTCTACTTATTTGCCCTACAAGGTAAAGGACATGTCCTTGGCTGAATACGGCAGGAGAGAAATTCATTTGGCTGAATCAGAAATGCCCGGCTTGATGTCCTTACGGAAAGAATACGGAGAAAGTCAGCCGCTCAAAGGAGCCAGAATAGCTGGTTGTTTACACATGACCATCCAAACTGCTGTACTTATTGAAACATTGACCGCATTGGGAGCGGAGGTGACTTGGAGCTCTTGTAATATATTTTCTACTCAAGACCATGCTGCTGCTGCCATCGCCACTGCAGGAATTCCGGTCTATGCATGGAAGGGGATGAACGAAGAAGAATTCGATTGGTGTATCGAGCAAACTCTGTTTTTTGGTGAAGAGCGCCAACCCCTGAATATGATTTTAGACGATGGCGGAGATTTGACCAATTTGGTTTTGGATCACTATCCTGAGTTGGCAATGAACATCAAAGGTTTGTCTGAAGAGACCACTACCGGGGTTCACCGACTTTATGAAAGAATGAAAAATGGAACGCTGCCTTTACCAGCCATAAATGTGAATGATTCGGTTACCAAATCCAAATTCGATAACAAATATGGCTGTAAGGAAAGTGCTGTAGATGCCATCCGTCGGGCTACTGATGTGATGCTGGCTGGAAAACGGGTAGTCGTAGCAGGATATGGGGATGTAGGAAAAGGAACTGCCGCCTCCTTTAGAGGGGCTGGAGCAATTGTTACAGTGACTGAAATCGACCCCATTTGTGCCCTACAAGCGGCTATGGACGGTTATGAAGTAAAAAAATTGGCTAATGTTATTGGCAATGCCGACATCGTGGTTACTGCTACCGGAAATAAAGATATATTGAGAAAAGAGTACTTTTTGGCCTTGAAAGATAAAGCCATTGTATGTAATATTGGTCATTTTGACAATGAGATCGATATGGCTTGGCTCAACGAAAGCTATGGTCACACCAAGGTGGAAATCAAGCCACAAGTGGATCTATATACCCTTGAAAAGGGCAAAGAGTTGATCGTTTTGGCAGAGGGCCGATTAGTCAATCTGGGCTGTGCTACGGGTCACCCCAGCTTTGTGATGAGCAATTCCTTTACCAACCAAACATTGGCGCAAATCGAATTGTGGAATCATTCTATCCAATATGAAAACAAGGTGTATATGTTACCCAAGCACCTCGATGAAAAGGTCGCTGCACTTCATTTAGAACATCTGGGAATAGAATTAGACGATCTTTCGGAGGATCAGGCAAAATACATCGGAGTGAAGGTCAAAGGCCCTTATAAACCAGAATACTACAGATATTAATGAGCAATAATTGTTCTAACAAAAAACCCGCCAATAGGCGGGTTTTTTAATGGGTGCTGTTTTATCTAAGCGTCAAAAGGCTCGACAGAAACGTAGGACTTATTGTCTCTCTTTTTTGTAAATTTTACAAGTCCGTCCACTTTAGCGTGAAGGGTATGGTCTTTACCAAGGTAAACGTTTTCTCCAGGATTGTGGGCTGTTCCGCGTTGACGAACAATAATGTTTCCCGCTCTGGCGGCTTGGCCTCCAAAAATCTTAACGCCCAAGCGTTTGGATTCTGATTCTCTTCCGTTTTTGGAGCTCCCTACTCCTTTTTTATGTGCCATTTTATAATTTTTTTTAGTGTCTTTATTTATTTAAAGCGGCAATTAATTCTATCTTTTTCAAGCTGGTATATCCGCTGATTCCTTTATCCTTAGCAGCGGCTTTGAGCTCTGCTACGGTCATTTTGGAATAATCGGCCTTTTCCACCTTGGCAGAGGCTTTTTTAGTCGGGTTTGCTTTGGCAATTTTAGGTTTTTCCTCTGATTTGGCCACTGCTTTTTTAGCCGTTGTTACTTTGGCGGATGCCGGTGCTTTTTCAGCTTTGGGTTTGGCGGCGATGGGTTTGGCTCCTGAAGCTACAATTTTTTCAACCATCAATTCTGTTAGGGCCTGACGATGTCCGTTTTTGACCCGATAGCCTTTACGTCGTTTTTTCTTAAAAACGATGACTTTGTCGCCTTTGAGGTGACCTACGACTTTTGCCTCTACGGCAGCACCTCTTACAGCCGGGGCGCCAACAGTCACCTTCTTTCCATCGTCGAGCAAATAGACTTTGTCAAAGGAGACCTTGGTCCCCTCTTTGTCTTGCAAACGATGTACGAAAAGCTTTTGGTCTTTCGCAACTTTAAATTGCTGCCCTGCTATCTCTACTATTGCGTACATTGTGTATATTTTGGATTGCAAATATAATTATTCTGGTTTCAAAAACAAGTCTCAGAAACTTAATTTAAGTCTAGAAATAATGGAGAATCAACCCCTTAAGAGAGGGCATTTAATTGATTCAAATACCAATAAACGGTTTGGTCAATCCCTGCTTCGAAAGGGGTTTTGGGTTCCCATCCCAATTCGTTTTTTATTTTGCTTGCGTCAATTGCATAGCGATAGTCGTGTCCTAATCGATCGGTGACGAATGTTATCAATTTTTGGGAATGTCCCTCTGACCTGCACAAATATTTGTCTGCAATGGCAATAAGTTGATGGACGATGTCGAGGTTTTTGATTTCATTATTACCACCTATGTTGTAGGTTACTCCTTGTTTTCTTTTTTGGAAAATTAAATCTATTGCTTCAACATGGTCTTCGACAAACAACCAGTCTCTTACATTCTGACCGTCACCATATACAGGGAGAGGTTTTTCCTGAACAATATTTTTAATGAATAGCGGGATTAACTTTTCGGGGTGTTGGTCGGGTCCATAGTTGTTTGAGCAATTAGAGAGTACTATGGGAAGCCCATAAGTATGGGAATAGGCCATTACAAAATGATCCGAAGCAGCTTTGGAGGCAGAATAGGGGGATCTGGGGTCATAGGCAGTGGTCTCTGTAAACTTGCCCTTAGCACCCAAGCTGCCGTAAACCTCATCGGTAGAGACATGATAGAATAGCTTTCCTTCCATTGATCCTTCCCAGGTCCTACGAGCAGTCTCCAAAAGGATCAGCGTCCCCATGACATTGGTCTGCGCAAAGTTTAGTGGGTTTTTGATGGATTGATCGACATGTGATTCTGCCGCTAGGTGGATAACGCCATCAAAATCAAATTGGGCAAATAGTTTTTTTACGAATGAGGTATCGGTGATGTTTCCATGTACAAATTGATAATTGGAATTTTGCTCAATGTCTTTTATTTTTGCAGTATCTCCCGCATAGGTTAGCGCATCGAGATTAACGATTTGAGTATCAGGGTGTTTTTTGACCATCAGGCGAACTAGATGTGACCCTATAAATCCAGCTCCGCCAGTAATTAAAATTGATTTTTTTGTCATTTGATTTTTTTCAAACAGTCTTCCAATGCCGATTCCCAAGATTGGGGGTTCAAGTTAAATTCCTTTTTCATTTTCTCACAACTTAAAACTGAATATTTTGGTCGTCTGGCCTTAGTAGGATAAACTGAGGTATCAACTGGGTTTACCTTACAATAAGTATGAGTATATTGTTTGATCTTATGAGCCAAACCATACCATGTTGTTTTTCCACTGTTGGTAAAGTGATATACTTCGACACCACTTGTTGAGTGATTTTGATCCAAAGCTTTTAGAGTTGAAGCTGCAAGGTCCAAAGCATAAGTTGGAACTCCTACTTGATCTGCTACTACATTAATTTCTTCTTTGTCATGCAATAGGGAGAAGATGGTCTTCACAAAGTTTTTACCATAAGGGCTGAATAACCAGGAAGTGCGAATGATCCAGCCATTAATCCCAGAAGTTTGCATAACTGTTTCACCTTCTGCCTTGGTATTGCCATATACTCCTATGGGGTTCAGGGGATGATCCTCATTGTAAGGAGTATCAGCTGTCCCATCGAAAACGTAGTCAGTAGAATAATGAATGAGTTTGAATCCAAATGTTTTGGATAATTCACAGAGTGAATCAATAGCCTGAAAATTTAGTTTTCGAGCCCTTTGAGGTTCATCTTCTGCATTATCAACAGCCGTATAGGCGGCACAATTGATTAATACATTTATGGATGTTGAATTAAAAAATTGCTCCAATTGTTCGTGGTCCAAAAGATCGAATTCTGGAAGGTCTTTGAAAAAGAATTTAAAATGGGGAAAATCTGGTGCCCAATATTGAAAAGATTGTCCCAGTTGCCCATTGGCGCCGATGACTAAAATTTTAATCATAAAGCGCTTGAGAATAATCAAAATGCTGGGCTTTATCTAGGCTTGGGTTTTGGCGATCCTTGGAGGATAGTATTTGTTTCTCAGTGGGGATCTGCCAATCGATACTCAGGGAAATATCGTCAAAACCAATACTTGCTTCGGTATTTTTTTGGTAGTGGTTGTCTACCTTATAAGAAAAAACAGCACTCTCACTCAAACAGGCATAGCCATGCGCAAAACCACGTGGAATGAATAGTTGTTTTTGATTTTCACTGCTCAATTCTGCAGCAAAATGCATCCCAAAATGGGGAGATCCTTTTCGAATGTCTACCACTACGTCCAAAACTTTACCGATCAGCACGGAGACCAATTTAGATTGCGCAAAAGGTGGCATTTGGTAATGTAAGCCTCTAATGACACCAAAGCTTGATAGGGCTTGGTTCTCTTGACAGAAATTGATTGAGTGTCCTAAGGCTTTTTCCAAAAGATCGAGCCTAAAGCTTTCCATAAACCAGCCTCTTTCATCCTTAAATTTTTTGGGTTGAATCAAAAGCACTTGAGGAAGTGATGTTTTAGTAATGGTCATCTAAAGCTTTTTTTTTGGTAACGATCCAGAAGGTACTGGCCATATTCGGTTTTTGACAATTCATTGGCCATTTTGAGCAGATGATCATGAGTGATCCATCCTTTTTCAAAAGCTATTTCCTCCAAACAGGCTACTTTAAAACCCTGTCTTTTTTCAACAGTATGAATGAATTGTCCCGCTTCGATAAGAGAATCATGGGTACCCGTATCAAGCCAAGCGATTCCTTTACCCAAAATTTTTACTTTTAATTTTCCTGCCTCTAAAAATGCCTGATTGACAGAGGTGACTTCTAATTCTCCACGGTTACTTGGTTTTACGTTTTTAGCGATTTTTACTACTTCATTTGGGTAAAAATATAAACCTACCACGGCTTGATTACTTTTGGGTTGCTCAGGTTTTTCTTCTATGGAAAGTGCATTGCCTTGGTCGTCAAACTCGATAACTCCATAACGTTGGGGATCTTTTACAGTATAACCAAAAATGGTGGCTTTTTGACCTAATTCTGTTTGTTCCACCACAGTTTCCAATTGATTCGAAAAATCGAAGCCGTAAAAAATATTATCTCCCAAAATTAGACATACGGTGTCTTCCCCGACAAAGTCCTCTCCCAATAGAAAAGCATCCGCCAGTCCTTTTGGTTGGGACTGGACTTTATATAGAAGTGTAATCCCCCATTGGCTTCCATCTCTCAATAATCGTTGGTATTGACAAATATCCTGAGGTGTACTTATGACGAGCACCTCACGAATCCCAGCTAACATCAAAACAGACAATGGGTAATACACCATAGGCTTATCATAAACAGGAAGAAGTTGTTTTGAAACTCCCAAAGTAACGGGAAAAAGTCGGGATCCAATTCCACCGGCAAGGAGGAGTGCTTTCATAAATTATATAATATCAGTTAAATTTAAT
>CACLQG010000048.1 GCA_902609035.1 uncultured Bacteroidota bacterium | reverse complement strand
GTTGGAAAATAAAAATAAAGCCATGCAATTATTGAAGTCACAATTGTATGAAATAGAGCTGCAAAAAAAACTATCGGCTAGAAACAAGATTGAAGCATCCAAAAAGAAAATCGAATGGGGTTCACAAATTAGGAACTATGTTATGCATCCCTACAAACTGGTAAAAGATTTAAGAACGCAGACCGAAAGCAATGATATAGAAAGTGTAATGAATGGCGGAATTGATATATTCCTTAAAAGCTATCTTATGTTAATGGGTCAAAAATAAATATAACTTACTAATGTGAATAATATAAAAAATATCATTTTTGATTTGGGTGGAGTACTCATTGATTGGAATCCAGAATACGTATACTTAGAAGTTTTTCAGGGGGACCGTAAAAAAATGAAATGGTTTTTTGATGAAGTCTGTACCATGGATTGGAATGAAAATCAAGATGCGGGCTATTCCATACATCAAGCTACAGAGGAGCGTGTGAAAATGTTTCCTCAATATGAGAAATGGATAAGAATGTATTACGGACGTTGGGAAGAAATGCTGGGTGAATCCATTCAAGAGACTGTCGAGATTTTCGATAAATTTGTTGCAAATCCAGCCTTTAGGGTTGTTGCCCTTACCAACTGGAGTGCTGAAACCTTTCCTGTGGCTCTAGAAAAGTTTGAATTTCTGCATCGTTTCGAAGGGATTGTTGTTTCAGGTATTGAAAAAACTCGTAAGCCTTTCCCTGAAGTCTATCAATTGACTTTAGACCGATTTGGTTTCCAACCAAAAGATTGTCTATTCATAGACGACAACCTAAGGAATATAAAGGCCGCCTCGGCCATGGAAATTGAAACAATACATTTCACCAGCCCTAACGATTTAAAACAAAACCTAGTAAAGAAAGGAATTATACTCTAAAAGGGGTTCCCATCTCTATCATCGGAGAGGAGATCAAAGGGATCATTAGGACCCTGGATATTATCGCTTTTAAAAGCTTTAGAATCATTAGTATTCATTTTGGATTCAAATTCATAGGGAGAATCATTGGATTGAATGTCTTCAAATTTACCCAATTGACCTATAAATTTCATTCTTATATTGTCTAGTCCACCATTACGATGTTTAGCCACAATAAACTCAGCTTGACCTACAGAGGAGGTATGTTCTTCATCATCCCACTCGTCAATACCATAATATTCAGGTCTGTAAATAAATGAAACTATATCTGCGTCCTGCTCAATAGCACCAGATTCCCTAAGATCAGACAATTGAGGTCGCTTGGTTCCTCCCCTAGTTTCAACAGCTCTGGAGAGCTGAGATAAGGCAATTACAGGGATCTCCAATTCTTTGGCCAATGCCTTAAGATTTCTAGAAATAGATGAAATTTCTTGTTCACGATTACCCGCTTTACTGTTGTTGCCCGCAGTCATCAACTGGAGGTAATCTATAACGATAAGCTTAATTCCGTGTTGGGAAGCCAATCTTCGAGCCTTAGCCCGAAGATCAAAAATAGATAGAGCCGGAGTATCATCAATAAAAAGAGGTGCTTTTTCCAAATCTCCTACCTTAACATTGAGTTGTTTCCACTCATGATCAGCAAGTTTTCCTGTTCTTAACTTTTCTGATGACAAGCCTGTCTCTGCTGAGATCAATCTAGTAATCAACTGCACCGATGACATTTCTAAAGAGAAAAATGCCACAGGAGATTGATGTATAACTGCTATATTTCTTGCCATAGAAAGGGTCAAGGCGGTTTTACCCATACCCGGACGAGCGGCAATAATAATCAAATCACTAGCCTGCCATCCCGATGTTAGTGAGTCCAACTTTTCAAATCCAGTAGCTATACCACTCAAGCCATCCTTATTAGCAATCTCTTCAATTTTTTTCTTAGCCAAAATCACTAAGTTTTGTGCCGTATCAGAAGATTTTTTGATATTACCTTGAGCCACATCATACAACTTTGATTCTGCCTCATCCAAAAGATCAAAGACATCGGTAGACTCTTTATATGAGGATTCAATAATCTCATTGGAGATCCTGATCAAGCTTCTTTGTATGTATTTCTGTAAGATAATCCTGGCATGAAATTCGATATGGGCTGAAGAGGCTACCCTTTGAGTTAATTGAATTAAATAATAATCTCCTCCAATACTTTCCAGTTTTCCATTTTTTCTTAAATCAGAAGAAACCGTTAGAAGATCAATGGGTTGAGAATTTTGAAATAGATTCAAAATAGATTCAAAAATATTTTTGTGAGCCGTTTTATAAAATGCTCCAGGTTCAAGAAGATCAATTACCTCATCTACTCCCTTTTTATCGATCAACATTGCGCCCAAAACCGCTTCCTCAAGTTCGATGGCTTGTGGAGGTAATTTTCCCTGTTGTAAGCTTATTACGTTACCAGTCGAATTATTTTTTGGTTGAGTTACTTTACTTTTCTCCATATTGGCTAATGTAAAAGCTTTACTTGGTATACTATCTATTAAAATTCAAGATTTATCTTACAGGAGTAAACAAATTGATTGTTGATAAAAGGAAAAACATGTTGATAAGAACTTGAATTATTTATGTGCTAACCCTCAAAGGTTCCCATTTTAGAAAACTTCTCTCTTCTCGATTGAATTAATTGATCATGATCCAGCTTATCGAGCACTCTAAAGGCATCTATGATTTGTCTTTTTACACTTTTAAATACTATCTCTCTATTGTAATGAGCACCCCCCAAGGGTTCTTTAATAATCTTATCAATCAGCTTGGATTTTATCATATCCTCGGCGGTTAGTTTCAATGCCTCTGCAGCAGTTTCTTTATACTCCCAACTTCTCCACAATATAGAAGAACATGATTCGGGAGAAATAACTGAATACCAAGTGTTTTCCAACATGTAGATCAAATCACCAACACCAATACCCAATGCACCTCCAGAAGCCCCCTCACCTATAATGGTAACGATAATAGGGGTTTTAATAGATGTCATTTGAAAAATATTATTCGCGATGGCTTGACCCTGGCCTCGCTCCTCTGCCCCTAATCCAGGATAGGCTCCAGGTGTGTCAATCAAAGAAATAATGGGAATTCCAAACTTTTCAGCGGTTTTCATCAATCGAAGTGCTTTGCGATAACCTTCAGGTTTGGCCATTCCAAAGTTTCTGTATTGTCTTGTTTTGGTATTGTAACCTTTTTGGGTACCCACAAACATAAAGGTTTGATTGTTTAACTTTCCCAATCCACCGACCATGGCTTTATCATCAGCAAAATTCCTATCTCCATGTAATTCGAGAAAAGTATCATCACAAAGAGCATTGATATAATCCAAAGCATGAGGTCTCGATGGGTGTCGTGATAGTTGCACCCTTTGCCATGCATTTAGATTACCATAGATTTTCTCTTTAGTGTCTTCCAATTTGTCATTGAGTAGCTTACAGGTTTCTGTTACATCAACACTACTCTCGTTCCCAATAGCCTGACATTTGGCAATTTGTTCCTGAAGTTCTTTTACGGGAAGTTCAAAATCTAAATATTCCATTTAACTAATATGTGATTACAAAATTAAAAATATAAGTGAATCAGTTATTTAAAATCAAGAATATATTGATTTCCTAACTTCTGGCTCTTCGCACTAAGAAAATGGCCAAAAACCCAAAAATAAAAACAGGAAGCCAGGCCCCAAAAAAGGGTGAAAAATCTGACTTGTTTACCATTACGGAGAATATTTTATCAAAAAATATAAATAAAAAACCAAGGAATATACCAAAAGCCAAGTTGACGCCCATCCCCCCTCTTCTCTTAAAGGAGGAAACCGAGACCCCAATCAATGTTAAAACAAAAGCAGAAATGGGTAAACTCCATCTTTTATGTCGTACCAATAAATGACTGTTGATCAAAACTGATCCTCCCTGGCGTTCTTTTTTCTATAAATTTATTTAGAGGTGCCAGAGTGAGCGTTTCTGCCTTATAATTTACAGGAGCCAAATCGTCAATTTTAAAATCGAATATTGTATCCAATCGGTTTTCTCGTTTGTATGTTTCTTTATTGTAATTAAAGGTTCTTTTTACATAACTCGATAACCTAAAAACACTGTCTCGAACTACCCAACGGATACTATTGGCTTGAATCTTAAAAGTCATCCTGTGATCTTCAAAATGCTCTAAAGTAAAGTTATTAGCGCTCTTACGAATAGGATCATAGCTGCTAACAAAAATGTATTCATTAGGATTGATTTGTTTATAAAGGTTTTTGGTTTGGCGCTGACTTTTTTTATCAAGGTATTTATAAATAAATTCATTGAAACTAGAGTTAGATTTTGGAACGATAAACATTCCTGCAAAAAAAGCAAAAAAAGCAATTAATCCGGCAGAGATCAGGTAGGGCCTCAAAAACCTTGAGAAAGAAACACCAGAACTTAAAATAGCAGTAATCTCAGTATTATTAGCAAGCTTTGAGGTAAACCAAATCACAGATAAGAATAGGAATATAGGGAAGAGTAAATTGCCAAAATACCATGTAAAATCGATATAATAATTAAAAATAGCATCAGCTGGAACTTCATTCTCCTTGAACTTATCGATCTTTTCAGCAATATCAACCATAATGCCGATGGGAATGAAAAGTAGTATCATTACTACAAATGTGAACAGGTATTTTTTGATAATATACCAGTCGATGATCTTCATGCTATAATCGATTGTCCATTTGATGACACATTTGATTTTTCCAAGTAGTAAAATCGCCATCTAAGATACGCTTTCTCGCTTCCCTTACCAACCACAAATAAAAACTGAGATTATGTAAAGTGGCAATTTGCTTACCCAACATTTCATTCACTGAAAATAAATGGCGTAAATAAGCTTTTGAGTAATCGGTATCTACAAAACAGTAATCAGCGGGATCTATCTGCGAAAAATCATTTTCCCACTTTTTATTTTTTATGTTTAAGGTCCCTTCTGAAGTAAACAACATTCCATTTCGGGCATTACGACAGGGCATAACACAGTCAAACATGTCTATACCCAGTGCTATATTTTCTAAAATATTAATGGGTGTACCAACCCCCATCAAGTAACGTGGCTTGTGAACGGGAAAACGCTCACAAACCAACTCAGTCATGGCGTACATCTCGTCTGCTGGCTCCCCTACTGACAAACCCCCAATGGCATTGCCAGGAGCATCTTTAGCGGCTATATAATCTGCGGATTGTTTTCTCAAATCTTTATATACACTGCCTTGCACTATAGGAAAAAGAAATTGTTGATAATCATATTCAAAAGGGGTTTTTTTGTCGTGCTCTAAACAACGATCTAACCACCTGTGGGTCATATGCATCGAATCCTTAGCGTATAAATACTCACAGGGATAAGGCGTGCATTCATCAAAAGCCATAATGATATCTCCACCTATTTTACGTTGAATTTCCACAGCAATCTCTGGAGAAAAAAAATGTTTGGAACCATCGATATGAGATTTAAAAGTAACCCCTTCCTCTTTAATTTTTCTTTTGTTGGAGAGAGAATACACTTGATATCCCCCAGAGTCAGTAAGTATGGGATTTGGCCAATTCATAAATCGATGTAAACCTCCCGCTTGTTTTAGAATTTCTTTACCAGGCCTGAGGTACAAATGATAGGTATTCCCCAAAATAACGTCAGGTTTAACTTGCTCTTTTAGCTCTCGCTGATGAACCCCTTTTACGCTAGCTGTAGTTCCCACCGGCATAAAAATAGGTGTTTGAATTTTTCCGTGATCTGTAGATATACTTCCCGCTCGGGCTGAAGAAGATAGATCCGTCTTTACTAAATTGAACTTCATGCTTTTCCCAATAGTTACAAATTTAAGATTATGAACTTTGTTATTTTTAAATTCATAAAATAATTAATTTTTTAACAAATGGATCGCTCAACTTTGTGGCTTAAGGTTGAAAGCTTACTTTTGCCCTGAAAAATTATTTTAATGCCAAATTATACTTTTTTGGGTGATCTTGTATCTCAAGTAAGAAGAGATATTCTCCGAATGGTACATAAAGTGAAT
>CACLQG010000047.1 GCA_902609035.1 uncultured Bacteroidota bacterium | reverse complement strand
TACCAAGGCCTGTTTCCCATTCTAATGACTACATTAAACCACTTTTAGAGTCTGCTGCAGACGGAATGTTAATTCAAATGGTTAATACTCCTGATGAGGTAACCAATCTAATTAACGACCTAAAATATCCACCTATTGGAAAACGTAGTTATGGTGTTAGTAGAGCACAAGGTTATGGTTTTGATTTTAAAGAGTATATTTCTAAATGGAATGAATCCTCATCTTTTATCATTCAAATTGAATCTATAGAGGCGGTAAATAATATAGAAGAACTTTTGGCTTTTGATGAAATTGATGCAGTTATGGTGGGACCCTATGATATTTCGGGCTCTTTGGGTGTGCCTGGACATCTTGACCATCCTAAAGTACTAGAGGCTTCAAAAAAAGTAATTAAAGCTTGTGAGAATCATGGGAAAAGTTGTGGAACACAGCTAAATGACCCAAATCAAAAAAATATCCAATCTTTATTCGATCTGGGGTATACTTATGCCATTTTAGGTTCAGATTTATTTGTGCTCTGGAAATGGGCAGAACAAATGCAGTTGATAATTAAATCAATGCGATAAGTTTATAATATGTATATAGATCAATTATTTAATTTAAAAGGGAAAGTTGCTGGAGTGATTGGAGCAGGAGGGCATTTGTGTAGTGAAATGGCTCGATCATACGCAAGGGCAGGATGTAAAGTAGCTATTATAGACCTTCGCATTGAAAAAGCCTTAAAAGTAGAAAAAGAAATCAATGAGGAAGGATTTAAAGAAACACTTGTATTAGAGCTTGATGTTACCCAAAAAGAACAACATTCTCAGGTATTAGAGGCCATTGTAAATAAATTTGGCACCTTAGATATTATGATTAACGGAGCTGGTATAAATGGGTCAACTCCCTATATTGACATTACCGAAAACGAGTGGAATTCTATAATGGATTCACAGATAAAGGGGACTTTTTTAGGGTGCCAAGTTTATGGAGACTATATGTTAAAAAAAGGGAAAGGCAATATCATTAATATTTCTTCAGCTTCTGCAGGGCCTCCACTTTCAAAAGCATTTACTTATTCAGTAGCAAAAGCTGCAATTAAAAATTTAACTCAAAACTTGGGCAGAGAATGGGGAACTCAAGGGGTTAGAGTTAACGCAATCCGACCAGGTTTTTTCCCAACTGATTGGAATCTTAAAAACTTTATTGATGAGGATCGTAAAAAAAGTATTTTAGGCCATACAGCTATGCAAAGATTTGGGGCACCAGATGAATTATCTGGAGCAATTCTATGGTTAGCCTCAGATGCATCTAGCTTTGTTACTGGAGCAGAAATTACTGTTGACGGTGGATATTCATGCATGACAATTTAATTAAGATGGAAAATAATAAAATAGCTATTGTAACAGGTGGAAATAGAGGAATAGGTTTTGGGATTACACAATCTTTTATTGAAGCAGGGTATATTGTATTAGTGGGTGCTCGTAAAGACCGAAACCTTGAAAAAGCATTTGGTAATAGGGTAGTTTTTGCAACTACAGATGTTCGTCAAGAACAAGCACATCATAATTTAGTACAATATGTAATGCAAAACTTTGGACGGTTAGACGTATATGTGAATAATGCTGGATATTCTTTTTGGAAGCCAATAGAAAAAATTGACGATGCTTTTCTTGGAGACCTAATTGATACTAACTTAAAAGGAGCCTTTTGGGGCTGCAAAGCTGCAGCAAATGTTATGCAATCAAATGCTGCAATTATCAATGTATCAAGTCTGGCAGGAAAAAGAGGATCAAGCAATAACTCAGCCTACGTTGCTTCAAAATTTGGCATGAATGGTCTCACTCAATCATTAGCCAAAGAACTCGGCCCAAGGAATATTCGTGTTAATGCTGTTTGCCCTGTACTAATAGCCACAGAAGGGTTAAACGAAGCTTTAGATATGGAACATGCTCCAGGAAATGGGGACCCTGCTGGATTTATTGATAATTTTTCCAAATCAAATGCGGCACTTTTGCGAATGCCTACAGTATTGGAAGTAGGCCAGATGTGCGTTTTTCTTGCCTCAGATAATGCTAGCGCTATAACTGGACAATGCATCAATGTAGATTGTGGCGTTCTACCTCAATAATACGATGAAGCAAGTAGTTATTATTCCAGCTAGGTTAAATTCACTTCGTTTTCCAAATAAAATTCTTTTTGATTTAAAAGGTCTACCCATGCTTGAACATGTTAGAAGACGCGTGTTGCTATCTAAAAATGTCAAAGAGGTGTATATCGCCACTTGTGATAAGGAAATAAAAAAAGTGTTAGAAGTTTTTGGGGCTAAAGTAATTATGACAAGTTATCATCATAAAAATGGAACAACTAGGGTGGCTGAAGCGATTAAAAATATTGACTGCACAGAAGTTATTTTGGTTCAAGGAGATGAACCATTATTATTACCTAGACATTTAGATTTAATGATTGATACCATCTGTAAGGATGATAAGTCTGTTGCTTGGAACGCCACTGGTCCTATTGAAAAAGAAGATGAATTGATGCGTAAATCTTTCGTTAAAGCGGCCTTGTATCGAGATAAAATATTATACTGTTTTAGAAAAAGTCCGAGTTTCAATGAATTCAAAGCCCAACAAAAATATATTAGAAAAATCTTAGGGGTTATTGCTTATCGAAAAGAGTTTTTAATGAAACTTATAAAAATGAACGCTACACCAATCGAGCAAATTGAATCCATTGAGCAAATGCGAATTATAGAAAAAGGCTATGCAATGCGATCCATTCCTTTTGAATCTAGCCAACCCAGTATCAATGAGCCCAGCGAGGTCGAGGATGTTTGGAATTGTGTAAAGAATACTCCAGAGCAACAAGATCTACTTAATCAAGTACTTAATTTCAAGTTAAGTTAGAGTGAAGAATATTTCAGAAGCGCAATACGACCAATTATGTTATGCTTGTGATAGATTGCTTGAAAAAACTAATACTTTTGAAAGAAAAGCAAATTCATGTCTACATGTCGTAAGGGAACACCCTATTTTTTTAAAAAATTATAGTGCCTTATTTTATAAAGGAGGCACTGAATTTTCTATTTATTTGATAAAACAATTAGCTTGGAATGTGATACAAGGTAGCTACAAACTACTTCATGCGATTTATCGAAATTATATTTTGAGAGATAGACCGTCGAGAGATCAAAGAGCTTTCGAAAATGTTTTTATATCTCATTTTTTAAACGATTCTTTTAGCGATCATAAAAGCGATTTTTATTTTTATGATTTACCGCAAATGATTTCAAAAATAAAGAACGCTAGTCTTCAACTTTACATAAATTTCACAAATCAAAGCTCAAGGAATATATCAAATAAATGGAAAAATAAACGGGTAGTTTCTCAACTCTTACCGAAGTACCTTTCACCTTTCCAAGAAATAAAAATTAGGGGCCTATTATTGCGAGAAGCCTTCATTATACTAAATACCCAAACAGAGTCCAATTTTGAAAGAAGATTAAAGTATCAAGCAGCTCTTAGTTCTCTTTCCACAGCTACGCACTCTAATTATCGTTTAGCTGTTTTGGTAAAAAACTATGTCAAAAAAAATGCTGTTAAACGAATTTTTACCACTTACGAAGGGCACCCTTGGGAAAGATTAATTTTTGCTATGGCCAGAGAAATTAACCCTAAAATTGTGTGTGTTGGCTACCAACATGCTTTAATTTTTAGGAAGCAACATGCCATTCGAAGAAAATTAGCAAAGAATTTTGAACCAGATTATATATTATTTTCTGGCAAAAAAGGAATTAAAAATTTTAAATCAATAAAATATTTGCCTTTAAATCGCCTTATTCTTTTTGGGACCAATAGGGTTGAGACTTTAAATAAAAAACTAACAAAAGCAAAATCGACTAAGAGAAATGTATTTTTAATGTTGCCTGAAGGGGATTTAATTGAGTGTATTCCTTTGACAAAATTTGTGATTCAACTTGCACTTGTATATACTGAATTCAAATTTATAATTCGATTTCATCCAATAACAGCCATTAATCAAGTAATTAGGGAGTGTCCGCAGCTGGTCCAGAATTTACCTAATCTTGAGTTTTCAAAAGTATCGTTTGAGGTTGATTTAGAACGTTCTGAATATGCTATTTATAGGGGATCTACAACAATTATTAAAGCAATTCAGAATGGATTAGTACCACTATATTATGAAAAGAAAAATGAAATTTCAATAGATCCACTAATTGAAATTAAAGAAGAAAAAATTAATTTGAGTACTACTCAAGACCTTAGTTTAGTTTTCAATAAATCTATAGATGCAATTGAAAAAAATCAATCCAAATTAATTGACCATGTAAATGATTTTTTTAGTCCAGTAAATTATAATGAAGTATTAAAAAAATTAGAAAAATAGATTCTTTACCTCTATGTAGTATAAAATGAAATTATCCGTAGTTGTACCAACTAAAAACAGGCCCTCTGAGTTAAGAGTTTTTTTAAACTCATTATGGCATCAAGTTTTACTGCCTGATCAACTAATTATTATTGATCAAAGTATTGAAAGGAATATAATTAAGCTAGAAGTTGAGGAAAAGGCGAAACAATTAGGGATAAAAATCACCTACATACACGATGAAAACATCAATGGCTTAGTTCAAGCAAAAGCTTTAGCTATCCGCCACAATAATTGTTCGATCATTTCTTTTTTTGACGATGACATTGTTTTAAAAGAAAATTGTTTAAACGAAATGTATAATGCGTTTTTAGAAAATCCTGAAATGACAGGAGCTAATGGATTGATTCTAAATGCACCATTAGAATCATTTTTTAGAAGAAATATATTTAGGCTTACACATTTTGGTATATATAACGACAATAGAAGGGAAGCTTTTTATCAAATTATTGATAAAAGTGAGGAGCAGCAATTACCCATGAGATTAAATACTCTTAGCGGGGGCCTTACTTTTTACAGAAAAGAAATTTTTAATAAAGTGCCTTTTGATGAAAAAAATAGATTTCACGCTTATGAAGACAAAGAACACTCCATTCGTCTGGATATACATTATCCAAATTCAATGTATTTAATCCCAAAAGCAAAACTTTTTCACTATCATGCTCAAACAAATAGAGAATCAAAATTAACTAAAGTTAAAAATGATAATATTGAAATAATTAAGATTTATAAAAAGCACAAAAAAAAATCCTTAGTAGGAATTGATCTAATTTTTCTTCTTGTAGGTTTATTTTTTTATGCCTTTATTAAGGGAATTAAATATAAAAATAAAAAATACTTATTAAACTATTTTAATGGAATAAAAGAAGGAATAAATTTTGAAATAAAATAAATTCAAACAAATTTAGCGTAGAATTCCAACCATTTTTCCATAACTTTTTCATTAGAAAAATTCTCACTGACATAATCTCTACCTTTTTTACCCATTTGTTTCATGGATTTGGGCTCATCTAAGGCATAATTCATCTTTTCTAAAAGACTCTGAATTGATTTTACCTCGTGTTTTAAGCCTGTTTTTTTATCAATACAAGTGTATTTGAGACCGTAGATGTCACTGCAAATTATAGGTTTTTCAAGAGCTGAAGCCTCAATAATTGAGTACCCAAAACCTTCCCGATGACTAGGAAAACAAAAGACATCACAGATCTGAAGTATGTTTTGGGGTGTATTAGTGTAGGGGATATAAATAATTGTGTTTGATTCGTAGTTTTTTGGGATATTCATTTCAATAGGCCCAACTAAAAATAGATAACAATTATCACAGTTGAGTAATAAAAATGCATCTATTAATTCTTGGATCCCTTTATCAAAATTTAATCTTCCAAGATATAGAAAGACAGTTGCTGACTCAGGGATATTATGTTTTATTCTTTCATGTTTTCGAATCTCTAAATTGGGATTAAATTTTTTTAAATTGATACCACAGGTCGAGACATTGTTAAAAACTACTGCAGCTTCATCAATTACTAGTTTTTTTTCAATTAAAAATTCCTTTTGTGAATTTCCATCAACAATAATTTGTGTTGCAAGCCTTATCACAAGTCGATCAAGAGCTATTAATAAAGACCTAATTATC
>CACLQG010000046.1 GCA_902609035.1 uncultured Bacteroidota bacterium | reverse complement strand
GGGTATATCTCTATCTATGGGATGTTGTTGGTTGATATTACTCCCCGCGTTTACGGTGTCAATGATCCCTACTATTGGGTTTTGGTGATAACGCATTACCCCTAATCCCATTTTACCATAATCACTATGTAAATAGCCCTCCATGTAGATGGCTACTTTTTGGTTGGGTTTAAGCATAATATTCAGGCTTTAGGGTGGCTCCGTGACCAGGAACAAACTCTGGAAGCGTTATCCCTTGTATTAGCTGAACTCCTGTGCCAGGGTCGGGAGCCAAATTGTAATGGGAGTCGAGATCTATATGGTCTATTCCACCCGAGATTGCAGCACCTGCTGCAATGGAAACAGAGGACTCACTCATACATCCAATCATAGTTTTGAGGTTGTATTTTTTAGCATTTTTTATGATTTTCAAGGCCTCTGTTATGCCTCCACACTTCATTAATTTAATATTGACGCCATCAATATGGTTTGCCCATTTACCAACATCCTCGGCATATCGGCAAGATTCATCGATATAGATTGGCAGGGGGCGGTTATTGTACAGGTATTTAAGCTCGGATTCCTGACCTTCCTCTAAGGGTTGTTCTATATAATCTACTCCTCTGTCGGCCAACCATCGCATCATATGAATAGCTTCTTGGGTGGACCAACCACCATTTGCATCTACTCTTATTTTGACTTTATATTGTTTGGTACTTTCCAAGACTTGAGAAAACATTTGTTTGTCTGCCTCGATGCCATCTGGCGACCCTAGTTTTATTTTTAAGGCTTTTGCAGAGGAGTAATGAAAAAGAATATGGATTCTTTCTTTGACTTCCTCTGGGGGTATGATCCCTAAAGTTAGAGAAGTTGGAACAGAGGGTTTTGGCAATTCAAGTAATTGATTTAGGGGGACATTCGCTTTTTTGGCTTTCCAGTCCCAAAGGGCAATGTCAAGAGCAGCGAAGGCACAAGGGGCAATCCCCATTTTTTTGGCACTATGGTTAAGTTCCTCAGTATTTTTGGATTCAATTCCACCCTCCAGAAAAGTAGTGAGCTGTTCTTGCATCTGCTCTACGGTTTCGGCTTTTTCATTTTTTCCTGGAGCTGCCTCTCCCCATCCCATAAGACCATCTTTTTCATAGGACAAAAAGAGGTTGTAGGAGTCACCTCTAACTCCCCTGCTGATGGCTAAGGGAAATTTCTTTTGGAGTAAAACTTTATGGAATTTTATCTGCATGGTCAAATTTTGGGGTTGAGTAAAAATAGTTTTTGATAAGTGTATGTAAGTATTAATATCAGCATAGATCCCATGCCATTGGAAAGCACGTCAATTAAATTACGATCGCGATCAATTGGAAAAAAATTTTGACCAAGTTCAATAACAACCACAAAAATATATATAAGGACCAGACCTTTGAGAATGCTATATTTAAGAAATATTTCTTGGGAAAAAATTTTGATTAAGCACCAGCTTAAAATAGCATAAAAAAACAAATCCCCTACCTTGTCTTGATTTTTAAACCAAGGGATTTTTTCCTCAAAAATACTCTCAGGATTGAAAAAACTGAAATATATAATCAATGAAGTCCAAGTTAGGGAGAAAAAAGTCCAAAAATTTTTCATTAAAGATTAGGGATATAAAATTATTTTTTCAAATATATAAAACCTTTTATAGGAGGCTCCCCATTGCCCAATTCTAAAATGTAAAAATAGGTTCCTTCAGGTACATTTTGTCCCTTTGAATTAGAATAAGAAGTTCTGATTTCTCCGCTCCAATCGTTCTTGTAGGGGGACTCTTTTAGAATGACGGTTTCCCATCTTGAATAAATGGTCAATTGGTGTTCAGGAAATTGAGCCAAACCCTGAATTATCCAATTTTCATTGACTCCGTCATTGTTTGGTGAAAATGCGTTAGGAATGGAAAGGGATTGATAAATAAGCTCCGTTTCTTGAGAGAAATTAAATGAATCACAGGGGTAATTTTTTGAGCTTATCGCTGCCCTTAGTTTCCAGCCTATCCATAACTCTTGTGGATTGACCAATATTAAATTTTTGGTGTCTACTCCTTCGAAAGAATTAGACGCTTTTAAGTCCTCCCAGTTACCATTTGAATCTTTCAAAATTTGCCATTGAAAGTAAAAACTATCACTAGCGTCTACCTCAACACTCAATATAATTTTTTGATCGGGAATGACTCTAGCTCTTGTCAAAGGTTGTAGTATGATATTTGGGCTTATGGGGGGCTCTAAATAATCGTATTGACCAGAGTTGTCAAGATCTAGAGGCTGTGTATATCCAATAGCAGAGGTGACCCTTCCTAAGGCATCGACAACCACAGGGCTGGGTCCCAAAATTCCGTCTTGGTCGGGGTCTTCAAGTCCTGCTTCAATAACATCAAAACAACCATCTCCGTCACTATCCAAATCCGAACTATTCCCCTTACCATCTGAATCCAAATCGTCTAGAGTTTCTTCTGTGTCCAAAATTCCATCGTTATCGTCATCTAAGTCTATATCATCCCTAACTCCATCTTGATCGCAATCCAAGGCAGCAGAAATCATTAATGTGATACTCGCATCTATAAAATCACAATTGTCATAGGACTCAGTTTGGTCAATAGCCTCTTGCACATTAGTCACTCCGTCCCCATCGATATCGGGGTCACAGAAGTCGCCAATACCATCCCCATCCAAATCCTCTTGTTGTGGATTGAAGTCAGCTGGGCAGTTGTCAAATATTTCATGTAGACCATCGCTATCAAGGTCTACATCGTCATCTTGATTGGTGAGATTGAGTGTAATGTAATCTGCTGTCAAATAATTAGAATCAGGTGTCGTTGCATCTACAGAAATGATCAAGTAGGTGAGGATATCACCGTCAAAGAGATAGTCGTCCATACCAGTAAGTGTTATGGATTGGGGGATATTCCAATTGTCGGGCGAAAAATTCAAAAAGGTTTTATTTAGTCCAACCTCTGTAGGGTCGGGGATAATAAAACTGAGAATTACATTATCATTGGGTTGGGCATTCAATTGAAGGAATAGGGTGGTAGAGCTAGCAGATTCACTTAAAGGGGAAATCAACTCATAGGAGTTAGTCACAGTTCCAGATTGTGCAGCTGAGGCAGCCACTATATCTCCGCTCATAAGAATTCCTGGGAAATCATTGTCCAAGTTAACTAAAGTCAAATCAGCAACAGAGGCAGCGGTCAACTGGTTATAACTGGTGTCTAGTGACTGAGGGTCTCCTGTTTCAAAGATTACATTTTGACTTCCATCTAATAAAAAGTCATCTAATCCAGATACTGTAATGATATTGTAGTTTGGGTCGTCCCAATATTCGGTTTCGATGGTGATTTGTGTCTCTATTAAATCGATCTCGTCCACATTATTTCTGAGGGTGATGGGAATAGTAACCGCTTCATCATCTATGGGAAGTGTATTGAGAGAAAAACCTATTGAAGCCTGATCTCCATCTTCATTTGTTTGATTGTCATTGTCCAATAGGTAAGCCATTATCCCTGCAAAGTCATTGTCTTGATTGATCATTAATACAGGTGAGATACCTGCAGGAATGATACTCCCAAAGTGAGGGTCTGAACTCAATATAGAGTTGATAAAAATATTGTAATTGACCGCACCATCACTCATGGGAACAAGGTCATCTATTCCATTTACGGTAATAATCTGGTCTTTATCCCAATTGGCTGGCATAAAAGTAATTGTAGAACTGGCGACGCTTCCCTCTTTGTTATTACTGCTGGCCCAGTTGATTTGAACAGGAGCGGAGGGCATTGCAGTAAGCCTTACAGAAAAGCTTCCTAAATCACCATTTTCTCCAGTGAGCTGGTCGATGGGGGTTATCGTAATTTGTGCAATATCATTGTCCTCATTGATAACATTGACATTTTGAGCATCTTCTGAAGTGAAGTTGGTATCTGAACTGCTATCTACGGAAATAACCATTTGAGTAAACTGATCCCCGTCAATGATTGTATCGTCTACCCCTGTCACCAAGACCGTCTGGGGAATATTCCAATTTAAGGGGGTAAACTGTAACTGCTGGAAACTGCTATCTACCGCTACTTCCCCTGAATCGTTGGAAGTTATATTAATAAAAACATCGCTATTAGGTTTAATATCTAATACCACGGTAAAACTTCCTAAGTTTTCATTTTCACTCAAATTATTTGAAATATTCCCGACACTAAAGCCTGCCTGATCGTTGTCTAAGTTTCTAAAGATCAAATCTGCCACATCAAACTCATCTAACGAATCATAAACTACATCAGCAGAAGTGGGATCTAAAGTTTCGAGCACTAGGAAAATATCTCCGTCGATTAGAGCATCATCAAGACCCGTAAGGGTAATCTGATTGTTAAAGGGCTTATTCCAATTTGCATTGGCTATGGTCATACTTGTAGAGGATAAAGATGCCTCGGAGACATCCCCCAGAATCCCCAATCCAAAAGTTACGTCTGCACCACCAAAAGGCTGAGAAAGCAAATTAAACTGAACATCAAATGAAGCACCATTTTCATCGGTTTCAGCTGATCCACCAACCACCGTCAATACTATTCCTGGACCTAAATTGTCTTGATTGATCAGATCCACATCTGCTATTGTGCTGCCATCCAAATTATTGAAATTCGAATCGGTTGAGCTTACATTTCCCGTGATAATCTGGTAGGCAATATTACCATCTTTCAAAGGTATGGGGTCTGGCAGTCCTGTAACGATAAAAGTTTGTGGGATATTCCAGTTAGTGGGGCTGAACTGAACTTGGCTAACATTCAACTGTCCTTCAGTAAGGTCACTAGAGGTTAGATCAAGATAAACGATCCCTGTAGGTTTTGACAAAAGCTGAATTGTAAAAGAAGCTTCTCCTCCATTTTCATCTGAAATATTATCTAAAACAACGATTTCAAACCCTGCAGAATTTACGTCCAAAATTGACATAGTAACTGTCTTGGCTATGGAGTTAGTATAGCAGTTTTGGGTTAATCCAACATTAACAGAAACTTTGGGATAGATGATTTGATCTCCATCCAAAATAAAATCAGTTTGGGGTGTGATATCTATAGTTTGGGGTAAATTCCAATTAGCAGGGGTAAAGGTAACCTGAGTCGGAGAAACGATGGCTTCTGTAATATCGGGGTTTGAAATATCCAACACCACATTGGAAGCAGGTGCCCCCTGAAGGGTAATGGTAAATGTAGTCGGTGAATCTGTTTCACTCATTACAAAAGTAGCAGGGTTTAGGTCAAATACTTTTGGAGGATCCATGGTGAGCACAGCAGGATTTGATACAATGGGATCACAGAGGTAATTTCTTTTGGCTAGTGTAACTCTGTATTGGGTATTATTAAGTGTATTATCAGCTGGGGTAATACTCATATTAGAGGAAGTGGTGTTACTGAAAGTCCCATTATCAGTTAAGTCAACCCATTGAGTACCATTAAAAGTTTGCCACTGGTAAATTGGTTGGGTAAGATCAGTCTGAACATCAAAATTCGATGTCCCCCCTAAACAAAGGTTTTGAGAAGTGGGTTGACCAATAATATTAGCAGGAAGTGCAGAAGTTCCAAATTCTTGAAAATCGTATATACCGTTGAGGTCACCATCTCTTGGTATAGCATAACCATCATATCCACCAACAAGCCCCATAGAACTAACCGTTACAGGAGAAGCCCCTAAAATTCTGTCAGGAACAGGGTCACTATCTGTAAAACCAGCCTCAATAACATCTGAACAACCATCGGAATCACTGTCAAGATCATATGCGTCAGCAGTACCATTTCCATTGGTATCTAAATCATTTTGATGAAGAAATAGATTCCATTTTAATACTGACGTACTAGTTGCGCTATTATTAAGATGAGTTAAAAGAAGGTTTTGCATTTTTTGCCCTAGTATTGAAAAAGTTGGTGTTGTGGTTAAGGAATTATTGAATTTAAAGCGAATTTCATTTGAAGAATAGAGGGTGAGTCCACTTTCGTATTTATTATCATAGTTAGTATCTATTAAAAGATCATTGTTTGGATTCAAAATTGATATACTTTCACTTGGTGTACTCGTGGATATCACAAAAAACTCTCCTTCCAAAAATGAATGAATGTTATTTGCACTGTGAGTTAATTTAAAATTAACTCTGTCATTAAAATTCCACTCCATTAAATTTTGCTTGCCACCAGATGCTAAAGAGGAAGTTATTTCTCCTATAGCAGTTTGAACTATTGAACTATTGGCGGCCAATACATTTGAGACCGTATATGCTCCAGCAGTTGTTATTGAAGCTGTTTTCACGATCAAGGGATTATTGAGATCAGAAATATCAAGTTGATAATCCCCTAAAGACTCGTAAGTGTTATAAATACCATCGTTATCCAGATCCAAATCGATGTTGTCATTAATCCCATCGCCATCAAAATCAGGAGGACAATTACTTACAACTGAAGGCTCGGAATAGGCAATGCTAGTTACGCCATCGCAGGTTATTTGTGCTTTGATTTGATAAGCTCCCGGATTAGTAGGGGTATATGGATTATTACTGACACCCAAATCAACATATCCCGATCCATCATCATACAACCAATTAAAGCTGTCAAATGCATCAACTCCTGAAGCTCTTAATTGAACATTAGGTAAACATATTTCACCGCTTAAAACAGGAGATTCAAGCACTGTTTCTGGTGCAGAAATAAAACCAGAGTAAAAGCCTCCGGAGGTTGCCGCTCCATTCTGGTTGTAGTAGGCACAATAAAGCTCCTCACTTGAATTTATAGAAACGTTTCCTGAAAGATTCTGAATTATGTAGGCCTTGTAATTTACACCCGAAACTATCTCAGGACCAGTTACATTGACAGCTCCTGAAAAACTTGAGTCATCTAATGATTTATTACTATTATCAAAATCTGAAAAAGTAACTGAT
>CACLQG010000045.1 GCA_902609035.1 uncultured Bacteroidota bacterium | reverse complement strand
CACCAGGGTAATAGAATAGCCGTTGGTGTTCCTAGGGATGATGATGGTGGGAGTAACAGAGGTTCAATTATTGTCTATCAGTATAACTCCAGTACAAGCTCATGGGATAATCTTGGACAGGTCGTTGGAAAACAAAACGGTGGTTACTTTGGCTTTGGAGTGAAAATGAATAAAGCAGGAGACAGGTTTGTCGCCTCCGCGCCCTATGATGATCAGGTACAAAGTAATGGAGGAACAATGAGAGTTTATCAGTACGGTGGGGGTACTACTTGGAATCAAGTAGGTGCTGACATGAGAGGATACTCAACCAATGATTACTATGGAACCGTTGCCATAAACGCAGCGGGTGATCGCGTGGCTTTCTCCGATGGTCAGAGAAGTAATGATAGGATATTTATTTACGGTGAGAGCGGTGGAACATGGAGCCAACTAGGAACTAACGGTAGTGGTTCAAGTTCGATTTATAATTCTAATAGCTATTTCGGTGCTTCTATTGACTTTAACGAACGTGGGGATCTTCTGGGAGTTGGTAATAGAGATAGAGTATATTTTTATGAGTATAACGGTTCAACCTGGAGTCAAAAAGGAAGTTACTTAGATAAGAATAATGATTTTGGAGCATCCATTGCATTATCTGCTTCTGGGAATATATATGCAGCTTCAATGCATGATTATGATCCGCCAGGGCTTACTAATGCGGGTAGAATACTAGTAATTGGACAGCAGCTATCTGTATCGGCCTCTGGAACAGTGATCTCTGATGCCAGTGGAACAAATTTCACTCCAGGCAGTAATGCATACCTCTCTCCCACCAGCGTGGCAAGTATAACCGATGCAGACAGCAACAATGTTAAAGATTTTCTAGAGCCTCCAGAGATTAGCATAACAGGGATAACTTCAGTTACAGGTGTGGCAATAAATTATAACGTTACAATCACAGCGAGTGTTACAAGTATTCATACCTTAACCTTCCAGTGGCAAAAAAGTACCCAAGCTGACCCTAATAATTTTACAAACCTAACCAATACCTCTCCACATAGTAATGTAACATCTAGCTCACTAACAATTAGCCCAACTGCGAATTCTATCGATGGAGATAAATACAGGCTTGTTGTGTCAGCAGGTTGTGATTTTGCTTACTCAAAAATAAGTACAGTTACAACAATAGATATTCTTGCTGATTTTGATGGTGATGGAGATCCCAATATAACCGACCCTGATGACGATAATGATGGGCTCACGGATGTTTACGAGTTGAGCGCTCAATCTAGTACAACAACCGCTGTCACATGTTTAGATCCATTGGATCCCGACTCTGATAATGACGGAATTATTGATGGTGTGGATTTATTCCCATGTAATGGAGCTGAATCGGGGGATTGCGACGGGGATGGAATAGGAAATAATATAGACACCGATGATGACAACGATGGAGTTGCTGATATTAATGATATATTTCCTTGTGATCCATCTGAATCTAATGATAACGATAGAGATGGTGTAGGAGACAATACTGACCTAGACGATGATAACGATGGAATATTAGACACTTATGAAAATACAGCAGGAGCTAGTAATGACATAGATGGAGATGGTATTGTAAATAGTAAAGATTTAGACTCAGATGCTGACGGTTGTTTTGATGTTGTTGAGGCAGGATATTCAGATCCAGACGGGGATGGAATAGTGGGTGTAAGTAGAAATATTTCTGACTCATCATCATATAATTTCATAAATCATATTCAAGGTGGATCTGTATATGCTGGAATCGGATACTCATATAATAGTGACCCAAATTTCACAGGTCAGGGAGTTGATATATCCTCGGATGGTAATATAGTTATCTATGGTGCGCAAAGACATGATGGAGCAGCAGGAAATGACAGTGGTTACGCAGCAGTATACAGGAGAACTCCAACAGGTGCTACTTCATGGACTATGATTGGAGAATTCCATGGTGCAGTTGCTGGTGATTATTTTGGTCAAACAGTATCAATAAATGGAGCAGGAGACATTATAGCAATCAGTGCTCCAAACAGTGAGATCGGTGGAGGAAGTAACAAGGGCTCTGTCTACATATATCAGTACAACCAAAGTTCTTCCCAGTGGGCACTTCTTGGAGGAAGCCCAATATTAGGTAGTAATAATGATGACTATTTCGGCAATTCCATATCACTTAACCATCAGGGAAATAGAATCGCCGTTGGTGTTCCTAGGGATGATGATGGGGGGACTGACAGGGGATCGGTTATAGTCTATCAGTACAATGCCACTACAAATGCATGGAATAGCCTTGGCCAAGTTATCGGAAAACAAAATTCTGGGATATTTGGTTTTGGAGTTAAAATGAATAAATCAGGAACTAGGTTTGTAGCCTCCGCTCCCTATGATGATCAGGTAATATCTAATGGTGGAACTATGAGGGTTTACCAGTATACGCCCTCGGGATCAGCATCTTGGACACAAGTTGGTGCTGATATGGGAGGATATTCAACTAATGATTACTTTGGAACAGTTGCCATCAACGGAGCGGGAGATCGTGTAGCATTTTCAGAGGGTGATCGAAATAACAGAAGAGTTAAAATATATCAGGAATCTGGAGGCTCATGGTCAGTTCACGGTACTCAGTCCAATAGTGCATCTATTTATGGTGATTCATATAGTGGCTCAGCAATTGATTTTAACGAACAAGGAAATATTATCGGTGTGGGAGCTGCCCGAAATACAGGCTCAGTTAAACTCTATGAGTTTACCTCAGGTGCTTGGATGCAAGTAAGTAATAATGATTTCAATGATGAGTTTGGAGCATCAGT
The DNA here is from genome assembly GCA_902609035.1 of uncultured Bacteroidota bacterium. The sequence goes on along the minus strand of CACLQG010000045.1, from coordinate 4,705 downwards.
CGCCTTATCTGCCTCGGGGAATATATACGCCGCATCGGAGCCATATTTTGATCCTCCAGGATTAAGTAATGCCGGTAGAATTTTAATTCTGGGAAGTGAAATATCTGTTTCAGCCTCAGGTACAGTTATCTCTGATGCAGCAGGCACAATGTATAATCAAGGAGTAAACCTATACAGATCCCTTACTAATTCAAGTACTATTCTTGATACAAATGATAATAATGTAAAAGATTTCCTAGAGGTTCCACCAATATCTATAACAGGAATTTCATCAATTACCACAGTTGCTGTTGATTATCCTGTGACCATTGCCCCAAATATATCAGCAGTTGGGACAAAAACTTACCAGTGGCAGAAAAGCACACCAGCAAATCCACTTAACTTTATTAATCTTTCAAACTCTGTTCCATACAGTAATGTCACTTCTTCTTTCTTATTAATAAATCCAGCGATCAATTCAATTGATGGTGAAAATTATAGACTAGTTGTTTATGGGGGATGTAACAGTGCATACTCGGTAATTAGTTCTATTACAACTATTGATGTTTTACCTGACAACGATGGAGACGGTGATCCTGATATAACAGATCCAGATGATGATAATGATGGGCTTACAGATGTTTACGAGTTGAGCGCACAATCAAGCACAACTACAGCTGTAACTTGTTTAGACCCTCGTGATGAGGATAGTGATAATGATGGGGTGAATGATAATGTAGATGCCTTCCCATGTGATCCAAACAAAACCTCAGATGTCGATGGAGACGGCATTGATGACGCAAATGATGACGATGATGACAATGATGGTGTAACCGATACTTTTGATGAATTTCCATTAGATCCTGCAGAACAGTACGATAATGATGGGGACTCTATTGGAGATAATGCAGATTTAGATGATGATAATGATGGAATAATCGATACAGATGAAGGAGCAGTATTTAACACTTATAATGTTGGTGGTGTATCATATGTTGGTCTTGGATCAAGTCAAGATACAGATAATGATGGTATTAAAAACCACTTCGATTTAGATGCTGATGGTGATGGATGTTATGATGTAATTGAAGCCGGATTTGCAGATCCTGATAATGACGGAATTATTGGAACAACAAGTATATCTTTCTCTTTGACAGGTAACGCATTAACTGGAGAAGCTCAAGCAGATCAATTTGGTTACTCGTCCTCTGTAAACGGTGCGGGAAATGTTGTTGCAATTAGTGCATACCAAAATGATGGTAATGGCGCAGACTCAGGTCATGTTAGAGCTTATCAATTCCAATCAGGAGCTTGGACTCAATTAGGGCCGGATATAGATGGGTCTTCTAGTGGTGAGCTTTTTGGAAGTTCGTTAGACTTAGATGACGTAGGGAGTAGACTTATAGTGGGTGCGCCAAAAAATAGTAGTAATGGTCAGTTTTCTGGAAACGTTAAGATTTTTGATTATAATTCTGGTTCTTCAACCTGGACCCTAGTAGGATCAATAAATGGTCTAGCTGCAGGGGACGGGTTTGGATCTTCAGTAGCCATAAATAAATCTGGAAATACAGTTGTTATAGGAGCTTATCAAAATGACGGAGATGGATCTCAAAATGATATAGGACAGGTCAGAGTCTTTAGAAAACAAGCTCAAAATTGGGTTCAACTGGGTCAGAGTATTCAAGGTGAAAATTCTGGAGATTTATTTGGACGATCAGTTGACATAAATGACACAGGAGATACAATAATTATAGGTGCTAATCAAAACGATGGAGTGGCTGCAAATGCAGGTCATGCTAGAATATATAAATTTAATGGTTCGACATGGAATCAATTAGGAGGAGATCTTGAAGGAGATGCAGCTGGAGATTACTTTGGCTGGGACGTTTCAATAGATGGGAACGGAGATACTGTAGCAGTATCATCACAAAATAACAGTAATCGATTTACTGAAGGAGGGCTGGTGAGGACATATAGTTTTAATGGAATTAGATGGAATCAAATTGGAGCTGACTTGTATGGTGATAGCAATTATGCTTATTATGGTTACTCAATTGATTTAAACCAGAATGGGAGATATTTATCTATTGGTGGCTATGGGAAAAACTTTAATACTGGATATGTTCAGTCATTCAAATATTCTAATGGTCAATGGACTCAAGTAGCTCAAGATATTGTTGGAACACAAGCGGGAGAGCAATTAGGTTACTCTTTGGATACTAGTAATTCAGGCAGTAAAATTGTTATAGGTGCAAACTTTAATAATGATGCATACCCGATTGCAGGTAAGGCAGTTTTCTACGATTCAGGAGCACTAAGAGTATCTTCTACTGGAAAAGTTCTGGAGGACTCTGTGGGAGTTACATTCACTGAAGGTGTAAATGCATACAAATCCCCACCAGTGGATAGAAATAACAATGGCGTTTATGATTTTCTCGAAGTTACAAGGCCAGAGGTAATTCTTCAGCCTGAATCAATATCTGTCCTAGCAGGAGAGAGTAGAACATTTACGACATCTGTATCATTTTTTACAAATTTTGACCTCCAATGGCAGAGCTCTACTAACTCAGGAACAACTTGGACTAATATAGCCGAAAATGCGTCTTTTACTAATGTTAATTCACCTACTCTTAATGTTTTAAATATTCAAACATCTCAGGACAAACATCAATTTAGAGTAGCTGTCATTCCTTTTTGTGGAAATACAGTCTACTCTAACGCGGCCTTGTTATCGGTTAATGCAACAAATACTTGTCCTAAGATTGCAAATCCAATTTCAGATATTACTATTAACGAGGACTCATCCAGTTCGACTATTAATATTAGTTCTGTATTTAATGATGTTGATGGCCAGGCATTAACTTATACCATTTCAAATACAAATTCATCGATTGTATCTGTCACTTTATCAATCACAACAATAACATACATTCCGCAAGCCAATCAAAATGGAACAGCTACAATAACACTGTATGCGGATGATAATGGTTATCCAAGCAATGTGGTATCTAATGGGCTAACTCTTTATTTAGATGCAGCAAGTTCTACTTCATATTCTGGATCAGGGAATACATGGAGTGACTTGAGCGGGAATAATAATCATCTAACCCTCTATGGAAATCCCACATTTGATTCTAATACCAATGGTGGTGTTATTAATTTTGATGAAAGTAATGATTACGCTAGAAGAAACTCTGTCTTAAATAAAAATCAGTATACAAAATTGATTTTTTTCTATCCCAGATCGACTACTAAAAATATGGTCAGTGGGGCGAATGATGGAAAGCATGCTTTATGGATGGCCAATACAAACCATACAATATACTCTGGACATAATGGTGGTGACGGTGGAAGCTGGTATACAATATCTTATGCTCCAAATGGGGGTAACAGTATCCTTAATAACTGGCATTTTAGTGCAGTCTCATTTAGCAACTCATCTGGATGGAAAATGTACTATAATGGAAATCATGTAAGCTCAAATGTTAGCACGAGCACTTTTAATGGTAATGGAAATCTTCTAATAGGATCACATAATGGGGGACATTTTTTTGATGGATATATACCTGTTGTTTTGGTATACAATAGAGTACTTACTGACGAGGAAATAAAAATTAATTACAATTTTTTCGCTCAGAGGTATGGTTTACCGGAAACATGTAACACAAACGATGTATTTAATATTAATATTAATCCTGTTAATGATTTACCTTTAACTGTAAGTGACACACTAACTGTAAATGAAGCAGGGACAGTTACACTAACAAACTCCGGGTCATCTACTTTACTTGATAATGATACAGATATCGATGGGGATACACTTAACTCAATTATAGTTACTCAACCAAATAATGGGGCGCTCACTCTGAATTCCAGTGGCACTTTTCAGTACGTTCATAATGGATCCGAAACCACCACCGACACCTTTACCTACAAAGCAAACGATGGTACTGCTGATGGAAACACAGTAACCGTTACCATTCAAATAAACCCAATAAATGATCCACCCATTGGGGTTGAAGATTTTGTTATTGGTTTATCAGGAGGAACAGTCACACTAACTACAACAGGAAGTAATACTTTAATAGGTAATGATACTGATTCAGAAAACAACTCATTAACTATGAGCACAACTGTTGTTCAGTCTCCTGTTCACGGTTCAGTTACACTAAATGCAAATGGTACTTTCGCATATACTCATAACGGTACTTCTACGGCAACGACCGACATATTTAAATATAAAGTTTTCGATGGGACAGACTATAGCGCTGCCACCTCAGTAACCATTTCATTTAGTGCCATTCCCGTCGGTAATACAGACCAAATAGTTGTAAATGAGGGACAAACCACAAACGAGCTTCTTGGTGGTGGAAATAACGTATTGACAAACGATACAGATTCCGATAATGATCCGCTGACTGCAGTATTGAGAACTAATCCAAGCTTCGGTAGTGTAACATTAAACTCCAATGGAACATTCAGTTATACTCATAATGGATCTGAAAATTTATCCGATCAATTTACATATGCACCAAATGATGGATTTGCTAATGGTCTAGAAACTATTGTAAATATTACTATTACTCAGGTAAATGACCCACCTTTAGCAGTTACTGATATAATACAAGTAAATGAGGGAGGAACTGTCTCTTTAACTACAACTACCGCATCATCTGTAATATCAAATGATACAGATGCTGAAGGAAATAATTTAACTTCAAGTATA
>CACLQG010000044.1 GCA_902609035.1 uncultured Bacteroidota bacterium | reverse complement strand
TTTAATCTAAGATCGGTTGCCTCGTCTCGATTTACCTGATAGGTTTCCTTTAAAATGTTATTGATAGTTTGATATCGCTTAATGGTCTCTCGCTGTTGTAGTTTTTTGAGATAAGATTTGGGTTGGGCCTTAAACTTTGAGGAATCAGGAACTTTTTGGCGTTTCAATGGGGTAAAGTTTACATCTTGGGTAATGATCAACCATAGTTTGTAAAGAGATTGATTGGGAAATGCATTTTTAAGACTTTCGAAATACTCTATATCAATGCTAATTGTATTTATTAAAGGAGCAGTTGAAATTGACCGATAATCTACCAGTGTTTGCTTGAGTTCATTTATTCCAGAGTTGATACGGGCACTAACCAAAACTACCTTGGTATCAAGTTTTTCTTCAAGCTTTTCAAGGTTAATTTTAATGCCTTTTATTTTCATCTGATCGGACATGTTTATCACCAAAACTGTTGGGATTTCCAAATCCTTGATTTGGGTAAACAACAGTAGATTTCGCTTGAGGTTTTCGACATCGGTCACCACTACAGCAACATCGGGAAAATCAAAATCATTTTTATTGAGTAGTAGCTCTACCACAACACTTTCATCCATTGAGGAAGCATTTAAGCTATAAGTACCAGGTAGATCAAGAATTCTAGCTTTGGTTACTCTATCCAATCTAAAGCTTCCTTGTTTCTTTTCAACCGTAATCCCTGGATAATTCCCCACCTTTTGATTTAATCCTGTAAGGGCATTAAATACCGAAGTTTTTCCTGTGTTGGGATTACCAATCAGCGCAACTTTAATATTTTTAATCATTAACAAGGAGTTTAACCATAATGTAACGAGCAAACTCCTTCCTGATAGCCAAGTGGGCTTCATCAATTTTTAGATACAAAGGATCACTATATGGCGCGAGATAAAGTAATGAAATTTCATTGCCTGGAAGGCACCCCATTTCAATCAGTTTTAAGGGTAAAAAATCGGTTTCAATCGATTCGATTATTGCTTTTTGCCCAATAGTCAATTGATCCAGTGGAAACATTATTTAGAATGAATTAAAAAAACAAAATTATGAATTTTGCCTGATCTGTTGTGACAATGAGGACTTTATTTAGGAGGGGAAATATTCTTGAATCAAAATATCAATTTCATCAAGTAAACGATTGATTTCCTCCATATCAGTCCCATCATAGAATCCTCTAATTCTTTGATCTGGGTCAATCAAAATGAAATTTTCGGTATGTATCATATCAAAGGGGCCACCGTCTCCACTAGCTTTTACCGCCAGGTAAGATTTTCGAGCGAGCTCATAAATTTCTTTTTTATCTCCTGTTACCAAATGCCATTTTGTATCAATGACTCCCTTTTCTAAAGCGTATTTTTTGAGTTTTGGAACGGAATCTATTTTGGGAGTTACAGAATGGGAAAGGAGCATTATGTTGGGGTTGTTTTTTATTTCCTCCTGCACTTTGAGCATGTTGTCTGTCATGTCGATACAAATCGAAGGACAAGTGGTAAAAAAGAAATCTGCAACATAGATTTTTCCTTTGAAGTCTTGATGAGATATGGTCTTACCATTTTGATTAGTCAAGGAAAAATCTGAAATACGATGGAATTTTTTATGATGTTGAATGGTACTATCTACCAATTCAAAGTTAACCATCGCTGGCTGGTAGATTGGGAGTTTCACATTTGGTATCAAAGCATTATAAAACAATAATAATATAATGCAAGAAATGATTGAAAAAACTAATAAAAATTTTTTATATTTTTTTAAAATTTCCATTCTAAAGCAAAGATAAGCGATTAAAAATTTAAATAATTAAATGGAAAGGTTTTTGTCTAAATGAGTATGGAATGTAGCTAAAATTGGTATTTTTGCTGTCCAAAATAAATCGCTATGGAACCTATGGTAATGAAGGGAATTCAACTATTACTCAGCTTATCCCTTCTCATTGTCTTGCATGAGTTGGGCCATTTTATCCCTGCTAAAATCTTCAAAACACGTGTAGAAAAGTTCTTTCTATTCTTCGATGTAAAATTTGCTTTATTTAAAAAGAAAATTGGGGATACCGTTTATGGTGTAGGTTGGCTGCCTTTGGGAGGCTATGTCAAAATATCAGGGATGATAGATGAGAGTATGGACAAGGAACAAATGGAAAAACCTCCCCAACCTTGGGAATTCAGAACCAAACCCGCATGGCAGCGACTCATTATAATGCTCGGAGGAGTTACTGTCAACTTAATTCTGGGGTTTTTCATCTATATGATGATCCTTTTTGTTTGGGGAAAAAATACCCTTCCCAACAGTGCCTTACCCATGGGAATGGGAGTATCATCATTGGGTAAAGAAATAGGGTTTGAAAAAGGTGATCAAATCCTTATGGTGGATGGCAAGCCCCTTGAAGTGGCATTGGACATCAATAAAATGTTATTGATAAGATCCGTTGAAGAAGTTCAAGTCCAACGTGCTAATGGAAATAAAGTAACCCTTGAAATACCAATTGATATTGGTGAACGTATGTTTTCTTCAGGTCAAATGAATCCTTTATATCCTCTTTTTCCAGCTGAGATTGATAGTGTTTTGATAGAAAAAAATGCTTTTACTGCAGGCTTTAAAGCAGGGGACAAAATTGTTGCTGCCGATGATATTGTTATTGAGGACTGGTTAGAGTTACGCAATTTTAACAATGGAAAAGCCAACCAAGCTGTACAATATGTAGTGGAAAGAAATAAAATACTAGACACTCTCAATATGGTATTAGATGTTAATGGTAAAATGGGTGTTATACCTCGAAGTAACATAAAAATTAGTCAAATAAAACTCTCATTAGTAGAGAGTATTAAAGAAGGATTTAGCTACGGATATTGGACACTTTATGATTACGTAGCACAATTCAAATACGTATTTACCAAAAAAGGGGCTTCTCAATTAGGAGGTTTTGGTGCCATTGGAAGTCTCTTCCCTGCCTCATGGGACTGGAGGGCCTTTTGGGCAAGCACTGCCTTTATCTCGATCATTTTAGCTTTCATGAATTTATTGCCCATTCCTGCATTAGATGGCGGACATGTAATGTTTCTGCTTTATGAGATGATTACAGGAAGAAAACCAAATGAGAGGTTTATGGAATACGCCCAAATGGTTGGATTCTTCTTACTTTTGGCCCTGGTAATTTATGCAAATGGAAACGATCTATTCCGTTTTTTGTCTAATTAGTTATGCAATATCGACAACTCATTTTGATATTTACTATATTTATGAAATAAAAAATAATGATTATGAAGTTTAGTATCATCTCCTTCTTCATTTCTTTCACTTTGCTTTTACCTTTGGCAACCAGTGCTCAAGAAGATCGTGTTAAAATTGAAGATTTTATAACTGAACACGAGGGGTTTGAAGAAAATGATGCCGGAGAAATTACACCTATAAACATAAAAGAAATCAATAAGAAAATACGATTTTTCGTAGAAGAACGCTATCCCGAAATCGCAGAGTTTACTAGAAATATTATATGGGATTCCTACAGGTCTTTCTTAAGCTCTTCCAATATATATCATTATCACTCTTTTATTGCACAGGTAAAAGTTTTTAACTTAGACCGACTAAAATATGTAGAAGTTAGGTATAATCCTTTTGTAAAAAAAGTGACTGGAGATTTTGAGTGGATTGCAGAGGATGAGGAGTTTTATTTGGTCGATGAAAAAGAAGAAAAGAGCGATAATGCTCCTGATTTAATAGATCTAAGTATTTCAAATCAAGAACAAAAACCTGGTCTTGAAGATTTCATTGCCGAGCATCAAGGATTTCTCGACGTGATGGAAAGTAAAAACTTGAAAGAAAGTGAGATTGTCCCCTTGAATGTTAAAGAAATCAACAAATCCATTCGATCTTTTGTAGGTGTGACCTATTCTAATGTTGAATATACCCGAAATATCATTTGGGATTCTTACACTACATTTATCAGTCCCTTTGATAAATTCCATCATCACAACTTCATTGCTCAAGTAAAAGTAAAGGGTGTAAAAAGACTGAAATACCTTGAAGTATTTTACAATCCTGTGAGTGAAAAAGTTACAAGTGACTTTGAATGGATTGAAACGGATGAAGAGTTCTTTCGTGTCAAAGATTCCATAGAATAATGAAATGGTCTGACTATCTTATTTTATCAGCTGCTTTTGTCAGCTTCCTGTTCTCTGTCTACCTATGGTTCAATGGACAACAACAAGAGGGACTCTATGTGGGTATATGGGTTCCATCTATCCTTGCCGCGGGAGGTTACATCAAACAAATTTCAAAATAATGAGTGTTACCATCATATTTGCTGTAGGTCTCGTTGTATTTATACTTTTTTTGTTGGGTATAATTTTGAATAATAAAGAAGCTAAAAATAACTCCCGCTCCAAAATTGAAACTGATACAGTAGACTATGACGGTTCTGGAAACTTCGGAAGAATTCCCAATAAAAAACCAAAGAACAGAGCGATCTGACCTACAAATACTATTATTGGTTTACTAAATTTATAATTGTTTAATAACAATTATAAATTTAATATTTTCATTATTAACTAAGCTAAATTTAAATGAAAACAAAACTAAGTTTATCCATTATAGGCACCTTTATGATTCTGCAATCAATACTTTATGCCGCTTTTGCTCAATCTTCTATAGATGTAATGTGTTCTAGTTAGGGGAAGAATCAGGACAACTGGCCATTCTATTTCAATATGCCATTACTCCATCATTTTTCATGATTGTACTGATGCTGCTCTTTTCTCGTAATTTGGGAATTGAAGACGCTAAAAAATTATTGTTGGCCATTATAATTGCTTACATTCCATTATTTGGATCTTTTTACGTGATGGCATCTTCACTTATGACAAAAATGGGGCTTAAAGATTTTACAATTGATTTCGTGATGTTTGGACTAGCACTTTTTACTTACATAAAGCCAAAAGGATAAGTTCAAAGCCTTAGAATATTAGCTTTAATAAGCTATTTAACCCTGTCTTATAAGTGGGCTTTATTTTTGTCAAATATTGGGGTTAAAAATGCCTAGTTTCGTTTTGAATTTTTGAAAAATATTAATCCATAATCAAATTAGGGAGAAAAAGAGACAAGCCAGGGAAGAGGGATACCAGTATGAGCACTACAATACTCAAAGCCAAAAAGGGTAATCCTGCTCTACTTACTTTTCCTATCGAAGTTTTACCAATACTGGATGCAACAAAAAGACAAACCCCAACTGGTGGTGTTGTTAGTCCTATAATCAAATTGAGAACCGCAATCACCGTAAAATGGATTGGTTCTACATCTACTTCTATCGCCACCTTTAGTAATATTGGAAATAAGATCAACAACGCCGCTATGGTTTCCATAAAAGTTCCAACCAAAATAAGAAGTAAGTTGATCAACAAAAGTACCGCATATTTGTTCGTGGTTAAAAGAAGTATTTGCTCAGAAATACGCTGAGGTATCTGTTCAGTTATCAGTATAAATCCAAAAAGATTGGCAAAGCCAACTAATATCATCAAAGATGCAGTGGTTTTCATGGAGTCCAAAATTACCACAGATATCTTTTTAAGGTTAAGTTTTTTATATACAAATGTTCCTATGAAAAGTGCATAAAGAACAGCAACTACAGAGGCTTCTGTAGGGGTAAATACTCCCCCGATAATTCCAAAGAGAATAATTAAAGTCATCAATAAGGCCCAAAAAGTATCAATGAAGCTTTTTAAAACTTGTAATGAAGTACTTTTTTGATGTTTGGGATAATTCTTTTTTTTGGCTACAAAATAGGCGACCATCATCAAGCCCATACCTAATAAAAGTCCAGGTATCGCGCCTGCAAGGAAGAGTTTCCCTACCGACAATCCACTTAATGTAGCTGCAATTATCATTGGTAAGCTAGGAGGAATAATTGGGCCGATGGTAGAGGAAGCGGCGGTTATAGCACATGAGAAATCACTATGATAGCCTTCTTTTTTCATGGCAGGGATCATCACAGCACCCAAGCTGGCAGTATCCGAAATGGCAGTCCCTGAAATCCCTGCAAAAAGCATAGATGCACTAATATTTACGTAGGAAAGCCCCCCGCGAATGTGACCCAAAAGATGATTACAAAAGTTAATGATTTTGTCTGTCAATCCCCCTTGATTCATTAGATTACCTGCGATGATAAATCCGGGAATACTCAGTAAGACAAAAACATCAATTCCTGCATACATTTTTAGGGGTACTACAACCAATGGTGTTCCCTTGAATATAAAATAACCCAAACAAGACAAGCCTAGGGAAAACGCAATGGGAAATCTTAAACATAGACAAAAAATAAAAACAATGATTAGCAGTAGAATCATGATTTCCAAAATTTAATTTTTTTCAAAAAGGCAATTAGACTGTAATAACCAATTGTGAGACTCAAAATCAATATGCTGAAAAAGGGAACGACCATTATCAATTGAAGGCTAGGGGAATATTCACTAAGTCCCATTTCAAGTAATGACAATGTGTGAAAGCCGCAAATACTAAACAGAAGAAAACTCAACATAGGTGAAATCAAGTCAATTATTTTTTTCGCCTTGTCAGAGATACCAACATAAAAAGCCTCTAAATAGACAAAATAGTTGCCCCTAAAGGCAAGACCACTTGCAAAGGATATGCCGTAGATGAATAAAATTCTTGAGGCCTCTTCTGTCCAAGGTGGTACATCGCTGAGAAAAAATCTTCCATAAATCTGCAATGATACCGTTATTATAAAACCTAAACTGGTTAGCAAGGTACCATATTTCAAAAATTTTAATAAGAGGGTTTTAAATCTCATTGGGTGATTTTTTTAATGGATTTATGAACCTCTTGCATCTCTGGTGACAAACTCTCATAAACAGCATTTTCACCTTGTTTCATAAAAGCAGTTTTATCAACTTCTACAAAAATCATCCCCTGTTTTTTAAGTTGTGCTTGCACTTTGGATTCGTTTTCAAGAAACAGCCTGTGCTCATAGACTTGCATTTCTTTTGCTGCTTCAAGGAAAATACTTTTAAGGTCTTGGGGAAGTCTTTGAAACTGTTTTTCCCCGACCAAAGGATAACCCCAAGTAATCAAATGGCCTGTTAAATTAAGATATTTTTGAACTTCACTAAAGCCAGCATTTTTTATCATGGCAAAAGGATTTTCTTGTGCTTCAATAGTGCCTTGTTGTAAGGAGGAAAATACTTCGGAAAAAGCCATAGGAGTCGGTTTGGCTCCCAAAGCTTTCCAAGCTACCACATAGGATGGGGCATTTGGAACCCTGATTATTAATTCATCTAAATCATCGGGATGCTTGATCGGACGATTGGAAGTCAAATGACGCTCTCCCCGCTGAAAATAACCCAGTGCTCGCAGTCCTATTTTTTCAATTATCTCATTTTCAATTCGCTTACCTATGAAACTATTAATCAACTTTTGCATGGCAATGGTATCTCTCAGCAAAAAGGGCATATCGGAAAATGTGAGTATTTCTGAAAAATTGGTTAGGGAACCGGCAGAAATTGTCATATCTATGATCCCTGCACGAATCAATCGAATGGCCTCAAGTTCT
>CACLQG010000043.1 GCA_902609035.1 uncultured Bacteroidota bacterium | reverse complement strand
ATATCCTCTAATAAAATCTTTATGGTTACTAGACCCACCAATATTTCTGAACCTTGGGATATAAATTCCACCAGGTTTTCTGCCTATGTAGTATTTATCCTCATAACCATCAAGCTCAGCTCTAGCGCCCAAGCCCAAATGATGATCCATTAAATTATGTCCCAATTCTCCAGAATCGTTCCCCATGCCGTTTGGAAAACGATCAGATTTGGATTGCAACAAAATAGAGGTGCTGGCAATAGTTGAAGCACAAAGAAAAATGATCTTAGCTTTGTATTCAATTACTTCATTGGTTTGAGCATCAATAATACGTACACCTGTAGCTTTTTTCTTATCGGCATTATAAATTATCTCATGCACGATGGAGTAGGGTCTCATGGTCATGTTTCCTGAAGCTTCAGCTGCTGGTAAAGTTGAAGAATTACTACTAAAGTATGCGCCATAAGGGCAACCTCTTCTGCAACGATTTCTATATTGACAGGTATTTCTTCCCAAACCAGGTTTAGTACCCTCAGTAATATGAGCTACACGAGCTGCAGTTACCAAACGATCTGAATATTTATCTGCAATTGCATTTTTAAATTTATCCTCAGCACAGTTGAGATCTATTGCTTTAAGAAACTCACTATCTGGCAATTGAGGTAAGCCTAGCTTTTCTCCACTGACGCCAATGTAATTTTCTACATAGCTATACCATGAGTCAATATCTTTATACCTTATGGGCCAGTCGACTGCAATTCCATCTTTAGCATTGGCCTCAAAATCAAGATCACTCAACCGGTAGACTTGTCTATACCACATTAGTGATTTACCTCCTACGTGATAGCCTCTTACCCATTCAAATTGTTTGTCTTCATTATAAGGATGTTCGTTATCGTCAACAAAGAAGTGGGCAGCAGACTCAGTTACGGCATAAGCAGTTGACCTAACTTGTTTATGGTGTTTCCTTCTAATTTCTTGGGTAACCTTATCACCCGCTTTGAAATCCCATGAATCCATATGAGCAGTAGGATAATCCACAATATGCTCTACCATTCTTCCTCGTTCCAAGACCAAGGTCTTGAGTCCCTTTTCGCAAAGTTCCTTAGCAGCCCATCCACCGCTGATTCCTGTACCAACTACGATTGCATCAAAACTATCGTTCATAAAATTTAATTGATGTTTTTAAGTCATTTATCATGTAAATTTATCTTTTTGAGGGTGAATCGACAAAAAAAATGTTTTTTTTAGCAAAAAATTATGTTGTGCTTTTAAAAATTAAGTTTAAATCATACAAGATCCCCAATTAATCTTATTTGTAATGTGTTTGGATTCCATTTTTGTTTTGAAAAATTAATCCTATTTTTACTTAAACTAGAATAAATTAAACAAAAATGACTAAAATTAGACTGGGAGTATTGGGAGGTGGCGGAGATTCACTTATTGGTGTATTGCACAGAGTGGCCTCTTACATGTTCGACCGCTATGATATCGTGGGGGGGGTCTTTAATCCCGACTATAACGAAAATATAAAATTTGCCAAACAAATTGGAGTAAATACCGATAGGGTTTACAAGGATGCCGATGAGTTTGTAGCCATGGAAACTGCCAAAACCGAAGATGAAAGAATTGAAGTAGTATCGGTTTTGACACCCAATTTTTTGCATTACCCAATGGCCAAAAAACTTTTGGAGAATGGATTTAATGTGATTTGTGAAAAACCATTGACCACCACCCTTGAAGAGGCCCGGGAATTGCAAGCCCTTCAAAAACATTACAATGCCGTTTTTGCAGTAACCTATACTTACACTGGTTACCCAATGGTAAGAGAAATGAAAAACATGATCGCCAATGGCGTTATAGGTGATATCCATAAAGTGGATTTACAATACTATCAAGGTTGGATCAACCCTGTAATCCACGATAAAGAATTAAGAAATAAAGTATGGCGATTAGACCCCAAAAAAGCAGGGATCAGTTCATGTATAGGAGACATCGGTACCCATATTTTCAATATGGTAGAATATGTAACCGGTATGGAAGTATCAGAATTACTATCTGATCTTAATACACTCTACGATGACAATCCCCTAGATATTGATGGATCAATTTTGATTAGAATGGATAATAAAGTTAAAGGTTTGTTGCGTGCTAGTCAGATTGCTACGGGTGATGAAAATAATATTACTGTATCAATTTATGGTAGAGAAGGTGCATTGAAGTGGGAACAAGAAAATCCAAATTACCTGTATCATCTAAAAGATGATGAACCCAGAAGATTAATCAAACCGGGTAACGCAGCCTACAACACAGATGTGTCATTGGATGGTACCAAATTACCCGCAGGACATCCCGAAGGTATTTTTGATGCAATGGGAAATATCTATAAAGGTGTGGCCAAAGCCTTAAGGAAAGAAAAAACGTACAATGGAGAATTTCCTTCACTTTATGAGGGAGTCCGTGGAATGTTGTTTATCGAAAAAACAGTTGAATCAAATCAAAAAGGAAACGTATGGGTGAGCATGGAAAATCAATGAAAACCATAAAAGGACCTGCGATATTTTTGGCGCAGTTTGTCGATAAGCAAGCTCCTTTTAATTCCTTGGATGGTATGTGTAAATGGGCTGCAGATTTGGGATACAAGGGCATACAAATTCCCACATGGGAAAGTTTTCTAATAGATCTAGACAAGGCTGCAGAAAGTCAGACTTATTGTGACGAATTCAAAGGTAAAATCAATTCTTATGGTCTAGAGATCACGGAACTCTCTACCCACCTGCAAGGGCAATTGGTAGCTGTCCACCCTGCCTATGATCTGATGTTTGACAGCTTCGCGCCTGATGCCTATAAAAACAATCCCAAGGCTAGAACACAATGGGCCATAGAAACCCTAAAAAAAGCGGCTAAAGCCAGTAAATGGCTGGGGCTGACCGCCCATGCTACTTTTTCTGGGGCACTCCTCTGGCATACTTGGCACCCTTGGCCCCAACGTCCCGACGGATTGGTAGAAATGGGATTCAAAGAGTTGGCCAAAAGATGGTTGCCTATACTCAATACATTTGATGAAAATGGAGTAGATGTATGCTATGAAATTCATCCTGGAGAAGACCTTCACGACGGGGTGACTTTTGAACGCTTTTTAGAAGCGACAGGAAATCACAAAAGGGCAAATATCCTTTATGATCCGAGTCACTTTGTTTTACAGCAATTAGATTATATCGAATACATCGACTACTATCACGAATTCATCAAATCTTTCCACGTAAAAGATTCAGAATTCAAACCCAATGGGAAAAAAGGTGCCTTTGGTGGATATGGCGATTGGATTGACCGCGCAGGTCGCTATCGTTCTCCCGGAGACGGACAAATCGATTTTAAAACGATCTTTACCAAGCTTACAGAGTACGGCTGTGATGTATGGGCTGTAATGGAATGGGAATGCTGCATTAAAAGTCCTGAGCAAGGGGCAAGAGAGGGCGCACCCTTTATACAATCTAATATTATTGAAGCAACACAAAAAACTTTTGATGATTTTGCAGGTTCCGAAATCGACAAGGATTATCTCAAAAAAATTCTTAACCTTTAAAAAAAATAATGAAGAAAATTTTATTAATTGTCTTGATATCAGTAAGTATTGCCTGTAAACAAAAAGCGAAGAAAAAACAGGTCAGCTCGGAAGCTAGTCTTGACCGAAAAGAATGGATAGATTTATTCGATGGAGCCAGTTTTAAAGGATGGCATCAATTCAACAGCACTGAAATGAGCGAAGCATGGATCATTGAAGACGGAGCGATGGTATTGCCTGATGGAACTGGAAATGGAAAAGGAAACGATATTGTAAGCGATAGGGAATTCACCAATTTTGAACTTTCTATAGAATGGAAAATTGTTGAAGGAGGCAACAGCGGGATTTTTTGGAGCGTTATAGAGGGTGAAAATTACTCCACTCCCTACCAAAATGGACCTGAAATTCAGGTGTTAGATAATAAACGCCATCCAGATTCATTTGTCAAAATGAATTACCATCAGGCAGGAGCCCTATATGATATGGTTCAGCCTTCAAGTGATGTATGTAAGCCTGCTGGAGAATGGAATCATTATTTGATCTCTATTGATTACAACTCAAACAATGGAAGTGTTGTGCTAAACGATGTGGAAATCGTAACTTTCCCTTTGAGTGGGCCAGAGTGGGACGCCCTAATTGCCAATTCTAAATTTGCTACTTGGAAAGATTTTGCAAAACTGAAAACGGGAAAAATTGGCCTACAAGATCACGGTGATGGGGTAAGCTATCGAAATATCAAGATCAGAGAACTCTAGTTTTTTTGGATTCAATTTCATTTTTTTTCAATCCTTTTTTAAAACAATTGATGATCTAAAACCAAGAATTATTCACTGGAAAGCACATAATTTGAAACATTTTTCAATGAAAAAAATTTTAATTCTATGCCTTGCAATTCTTACTAAAACTCATTCATTTGGATTGCATAATGAAAAAGAAAAGAACTCTAACCCACAAACTGAATGGATATCATTATTTGATGGTAAAACGTTTGATGGCTGGTATCAGTTCAATAAGTCTGAAATGAGCCCCTCCTGGTACATAGAAAATGAGGAAATGATTTTTGATCCTAAACTTACAAAAGGGAAATCATCTCTCTCCAAAAGAAAGCAGGATCATAGTATAGTAACGGATAGAGAGTTTAAAAGTTTTGAACTCTCTCTAGAGTGGAAAATTTCTAGGAAAGGGAACAGTGGAATATTTTGGGCGGTTAAGGAGGGAGACTACGCAAAACCCTACCAGACTGGTCCTGAAATCCAAGTCTTGGACAATAAACGCCATAAAGATGCTTTTGTCAATCCAAAATTTCACCAGGCGGGAGCCCTATACGATTTGGTTCAACCCACAAGCGATGTTTGTAACCCCGCAGGGGAATGGAATCACGTTCTAATTTATATCAATCACAATACAAATGAAGGGATCGTAAAGCTGAACGGTATAGAAATAATAACATTTCCATTGAGTGGACCAAAATGGGATTTATTAGTTTCCAACTCCAAATTCGGTAATGATGAAGAGTTTAGAGATTTTGGAAAATTCAAAACTGGAAAAATTGGCTTGCAGGATCACGGGGATAAGGTAAGCTTCCGTAACATTAAAATCCGGGAACTTTAATATCCTATGATTCAATCAATGACAGGCTACGGGAAAGCCGAGATACAATTTGAGAATAAAAACTATGTTTTAGAGCTGCGCTCACTCAACAGCAAAGTTCTAGAACTGAATGCTCGCTTACCCTCCCATACAAGAGAAATTGAAATTCAGCTGAAGAAAATTGTTGGAGAAAACCTCAAAAGAGGGAAAGTCGATTTAAATCTAAATATTGAGGATAATAGTGAATCCGGTGCCAAAACCATCAATGTTACTAGAGTTAATCAATATATAGAGCAGCTCAAAAGTATTGAGGATGGAGCGCGTTTGGAACTACTAAAAATAGCTCTAAAACTTCCAGATACACTGAAATCTAAAATTGAGGATTTTGATGAGAATGAAATCAAATTGATTGAATCACTATTGAAAAAAGCCATTGATGCTTTGAATATTTTTCGATCGGATGAGGGAAAAATATTGGAGCGTGAGTTTAATAAAAGATTGGAAAATTTGGAAAGTCTCTCCAAAGAACTGGAAATGATTGATCCAGAGAGAAGCGCTGAGATTCAGGAAAAATTAAGAATCTCATTGGAAGCATTAGAATTGGAGATAGACCAAAATAGGTTTGAGCAGGAACTGATTTACTACCTTGAAAAATACGATATCACAGAAGAAAAAGTCCGACTTAAAAATCACATTGATTATTTCAAAAAAACTCTTAACAGTGGAGCCTCTAACGGAAAAAAATTAGGGTTTATCACTCAAGAAATAGGAAGAGAAATTAATACAATTGGGTCAAAAGCTAACCACGCAGGTTTGCAAAAACTGGTCATCCAAATGAAAGATGAACTTGAGAAAATAAAGGAGCAATTAATGAATGTACTATAATTGAAAGAAGGGAAACTCATCGTTGTATCGGCCCCCTCGGGAAGTGGTAAATCGACCTTGGTACATGCTTTGTTAAAACAAAAACTCCCCTTGGCTTTTTCCATTTCGGCTACTTCTCGCCTACCTCGTGGTGAAGAGCAAGACGGTATTGATTATCACTTTCTCAGCCTTGAAAATTTCAAAAAAAAAATTAAGGAAAAGGCCTTTGTCGAGTACGAGGAAGTTTACCCCAATAAATTCTATGGTACCCTTCGTTCAGAGCTTGAAAAAAAATGGTTGTCTGGACAACATATCGTCTTTGACGTTGATGTATCAGGAGGCCTTAATATTAAATCTAAATATCCCGACCAAACCCTGTCTATTTTTATACAAGCACCAAGTTTGGAGATTTTGGAGGAACGATTGCGAACTAGAGGAACAGAAAGTGATGCCTTGGTTGAAGAGCGATTGGCCAAAGCTAAAGTGGAGATGGAATCGGCTACCCAGTTTGATGTAATAATGGTAAATGACGATTTAGAGTGTGCCCTAAAAGAAATGCATCAGTTGGTCAGAAGCTTTATTGAATAGGAATAAGGAATGAAAAATATCGGCTTGTTTTTTGGCTCCTTCAACCCCATACACTATGGACATTTGGCAGTTGCCGAATTTTTTTCCCTACAAAAAGATTTAGCGGAGGTTTGGATGGTGATCAGTCCCCAAAGCCCATTTAAAGAAGAGGGTGAGTTGATGGAAAAGCACCACCGTTTGGCCATGGTAGAGTTAGCAATTAAAAAAAATACCAAACTCAAAACTTGTATTGAAGAATTTGATTTAGCCAAACCCAACTATACCATCGATACGCTAAAGCACATGGGGATAAAATATCCAGATCACCTATTTACACTCTTATTGGGGGAGGACAATATTGTCTTTATTGATCGTTGGAAAGACTCCCAGCAGATTTTAAATGATTTTCAAATCTATGTTTATCCTCGGTCACATTCTGAGAAAATTACGCCAGAACTTTTGAATCACCCTAAGGTTAAATTTTTTAATGCATCCCTTTTGGAAGTTTCTGGAACCAAAATTCGGGAAGCAATTAAAAACAAAAAATCGCTCACGGATTTTATTCCCTCTAGTGTTCAAAATTATATTAAAAAAAACAATCCTTAAAGTTAATACCAGCTAATTATGAAACCTATCAAATCAAGTCAAGAATTTCTTAAAACTTCTTCTAGGGATTGGGAAAAAGTAGATACTGGTATCCAAAGAAAAATCTTGGGTTATGATGAGAAACTGATGTTGGTTCAAGTTCATTTTGAAAAAGGCGGGGTCGGTGCAGTGCATCATCATCGTCACTCTCAGTCAACTCTGGTATTCTCGGGAGTATTTGAAATCACCATCGATGGAGTCACCCAAAAACTGGAGCAGGGAGATTCTTTTTACGTACCCCCCAATAAACTCCACGGAGCGGTATGTTTGGAGGAGGGTGAGCTGATAGATGCATTTAGCCCTATGAGAGAGGATTTAATTGACTAGTTTTTACCTTATCCAAAATAAGTATTAGATCTTTGGATATGGTCTCCCGTGTCCAGTTTTTAATACCAGGGATATCGTTTTTTGCCGCTCCTTTTTGTTGCGCTGCCTTACTAATAAAAGTTTTTAGAGCCCTGGTTTGTATAGCAGGGATCATTTCGGCAAAAGAGGCAGTAGCCAAAAAGCGTCCTGCCTCTGATTGTGGATCGCCGACAGAAAGTACAGGAACTCCTGTTGCCAAGTACTCCAATAGTTTACCAGAAATCATGTCTTGATCAGCTCCTGTAAAGATAAAATTGAGTAATAAATCTCCGCTTTTCATCAATGCAATGGCTCCCTTATGGGAGAGGTAACCCATATTTTCTAGGGTAATTTTGGGTGCAGTAGTTTTGATTTTTTTAATTATGTTTTCGGCTATATTTCCCGCCAACGAAAGTTGAATGTCGTATTGATCTGCCAATTCATTCAGCACTCCCATAACAGGGAGATAATCCTGATTATCTGTTAATAATCCGGTGTATACCAAATGAAAAGCCTTTAGGCTGGTAGTAGGAATCGAGGACATTAGGGCTTGGTCATAACCATTGGGCAATACATGGAAACTCTGCTCTGGTGCTTTGAATTGTAGTTTATGAATCAGACTTCCTCCCACGGTCGTCAAAATACCATCAGCAGTTTGTAACACTTTTTGTTCCCAATCGGCATCTTTT
>CACLQG010000042.1 GCA_902609035.1 uncultured Bacteroidota bacterium | reverse complement strand
AAGGGAGTTCAAAGCGTCACTATGATTATTAGAGAACCAGAAATTGGTCAAAATGTCAAATATTGGTCAAAACCAGACATCATCAATCGTATCAAGGAGGGCAGCATTGATGCGCATTTTAATTCTCAAATTGAGGAAATCACAGAAAATCACGTTCGGTTCAAAACACCCCAGGGAGTTAAAACTATAGAAAATGACTTTGTTCTCGCCATGACTGGCTATCAACCTAATTTTGAGTTATTGAAGTCTTTAGGAGTAAAATTTCAAGATGATGAGTACTTTACTCCAGTTTATGATTCCAATACGATGCTTTCGTCATCAAAAGGTGTTTACTTGGCTGGGGTAGTTTGTGGAGGACTTAAAACAAATAAATGGTTTATTGAAAACTCTAGAGATCATGCCCCACTAATAATTGATGACATTGTCCAGACTTAATTTTTTTCATTTTCCACTATTCTTTATTCCATATATGATTTAGACGGCTCAATCGCTCTTACATATCGCCCAGCCCAATATGGTAGCAAGTAAACATATGGGGAATATTCTCTGTATCCTCCACTACCTCCATCGTTCCTGTAGGCTCGGTTATGAAGGTGGTGGGGTCTTTCGTCTCTTGGAAGGACCTCTGAATATTGTTGTTTTCTAAAATTAGATAAGACTTTTTCAAGATCTTTTCTATGGTGATTTTCTATTTTCCAGTCTATTAGATCTAGGGGATACTCTTTTAACCACCATATAGATTCTTTGAGATCAAAATCTTTTCCACCCGACAAAGCATATAAAAAATTCCAAAGGGGATTTTTTTCAGACCTTTCTATTTTCCAATGTGAGGTAACTGTTTCCAAATGATGCTTTTTTGAATCTTCGTCAAAAGCATATTTGACAAAAGCTGGAGCCGTAAGAAAATACATCTCGTCATCGGAATGATTCCAACTGTCACTCAAAAATTCACCTTTAACATACCCTATAACCTCCGCAGAACGACAGGCATTTTCCTCGTAACCATATAATCGACTCAGGTTTATGGCGTGATCTTTATATCGCTGTTCTTTGGTAAAATGATAGGCTGTTTGTAAAAATGTAAGAATAAGTGTTGAATTTAATCTTCTGTCTCCAACTTGAACGGGAAAGCTATTGACATAATCCGGATTCCATCGTCCCCAGCGAGTGGGTTTTCCATCCCATGAAACTAGATACCAATTATTTTCGATTATATGATCCATCTGTCTTTTGATCAGTTGAATGGCACGGTTTTTCCATTTTATATCTTTGATGATTTCTGCAAATAAAGCATAAACAAAAAAGTGCCCACATGACTCATCGCTACTTGTTGTAGTTTTCCATACCCATCTCGAATCTTTTGCTTTTTTCCAGATTCCATAGGAGGAACCCTTGTTCCAACTACTTTTTTGAAAGCTATCTATCTCATATGTTCTGGCAGGAAAACCATCTATACCAGAAATGGTCGTCAGTCGTTCCATAGCTTCAAATGCCTCAAGTGCATTTTTTTTTGCATCTTCTGATTGAGTTACAGCATATCGAAATAACTCCGATGCCAAATACATTGACGTCCAGAGTCCATCATTATCAGTGTCTATTAATTCTATCGTGGATAAGTCTCCAGCAACCCTCAGTTTAACAGAAGATTCCAGTCCGTATCTAATGTGTCTTTTTCTCTGAATTTCCTGAAAATAGGTCGCTTTTTGTTCTAAGGTCATAGGCTCAAATACAATTTGATTAAGTCCTTTTTGTGTCAAAATTAGAATACTTTTATTAGGTCCTTTCTCAATTGCAATGACTCTATCATCCAGTAACCACCTTTTAGACGCGTAATAATTGAACTTTCCATCAGATTTAAATTTAAATGCTCCTCGAGTACTTCCGCCCCACAAATCTGCCCCTATTTTTTTTAGACTAGTTATTTGATCATGGGGAAGTTTTTCAATAATCCTCTCAAATTGAAAATTATAGTCACTAAGCAGGTGAATGCCAATATTTGAACCCACCCATATTTTTTTCTTGTATTTTTCAAAAGACGAAAATTCAGTTCCAGAGTAAACTTTTTCCAGTAATTGTTCCTCGGTCCTGAATTGGTAAAGATTTTTGAGGGTAAGAATAAGAAAACGACCAGTTTCTGGATAAAATTTTACTGATAGTGCTTTCTCGCCTATGCTATGAGAACTCCTTAGAAGTCCTTTTTTATAAAAAAAATATAAGTTTTTATCGTTGAGTATCAAGAATGAATTGTTATTTCCCATGCTCATTAAGATTGGGTTTTCAATTCCGTGTTCTATATAAAACTTACCACCAAAAGAGTGACTCAAAACTGTTTTATTAGTTAAGTAATAAAACTGATTTTTATGAGATTCAATTGCAATTATGTTATGATTTTCAATAGGTCTGTATTGGAAATTGGGCTTTAGTTTTTTATCCCAAGGAGATAATAGGCCTTTGGATGAAAGAACATTAATATTTTTATTGCCGTCGGTTTTGACTCCAATTAGTCTGATGTCGTTTTCTTGCTTTACGAACTGTATTGATCGGTCTTGAAGATAAGGGACGTCTTTGTAAGATTGTGAAAAAATAGTGCTCAACCATAAAAAGCTTAAGGTGAGTATCTTAGAGCGATATAATAGCATGTACAATAGTTTTTTGTTGCTTTGATTGAAGTGAGTAGCTTAAGTGAATCTGACCCTGTTTAGACACAATAAGTGTTGGGTATGAAAAACTGTCATTTTGATTTCTAGATTTTTCGATTTCTAAAATGAAATTCCAGGTTTTTCCTTCATCCTTTGAGCGGTTTAGATTTAGAATATTTCTTCCCATTTCAAGATTATTATTAACCATAATCCAATCACCACTGGGATGTCTTAGAGTATGTAAACTTGATCCGGGATTTTGAATGTCGATGTCTGATACAGTACTCCAGCTTTCTCCCTTATCTAGTGAAACGCTTTTTAGTATTCGCATTGGTTTATCTCCGTTATCGCGCATATAGGCTACGATATCCCCATTTTTCTTTTCAATCAAAGTGGGTTGAACATTTCCATAGCCTACAATTGGTTCACTGCTCCTCCAGTTTTTACCTTGATCGTCTGAAATAGCCATTAAAGAAAAATTGAATCCATCTGAGTATAATGGCAATATGATTCTTCCAGATTCCAATTGTAGTGGTCTTGTTCTGGTCATCCAACCACTCTGCCTTTTGTTTTTATCACCCGCAGCCTCTACAATCATTTTTTCGTATTTTGGTGCATACTCTGCCCATCCCAACCCCCTTTCGGGTATTTGCTCGAACTTAGACTTGGTACGTTTTTGAAATTTCTCACCTGGCCTAAGTAGAATTATGTCTTGCCAACTCCAATTTGGTGGACCTTCTGAATTGTGAACAATACTTTTTTTATATTTTAAAATAGATTCTTCCCATTTATTACTTTTAATGACAATCCAAAAAAGGAATAATTCTTTTCTTTGATTGAGAAATAAAACTGGATTACAGTCAGGAAAACCAGGGGTGTCTGACATCATAAAAGGTTCTTCCCACTTTTTGGTTCCTTTTTTGAGTCGAGAACCCATTATTTTGACATCATTTGCTTTTCGTTCTCCCGAACCTTGAAACCAGCAACTCAAAAGGTCTCCATTAGGTAATTCAACAATAGAGCTGCTATGCACATGTCTGGATTGCATTGGAAAAATATTCTGTTTTTGAATCACCTTTACCTGTCCTAGGGCAAAAAATTGTAAATTAAGTAAACAGCAAAAGAGAATGTTTTTGTGGATGGGGGTCAAAATAATTTTTGTTGCCTTTCTCATAATTATTAAAAATTAAGAATTTTTTATTAAAACCTGTATTTAAATTTTATGCTCTACACTCAAGTATATAGAATTATCCTAAATTTAAAAATCAAAATTTGTCATAGAGTGAATTCAAAGTTAGAGTTTTACACTAAAAACACTTTTAAAAGGTTTTTACGGATGCAAAAACATTTTTTTGTTTTTCGTAAAAGCTTATTATTTTTTTCTTTTTTGATTTTGGTCCTTTTATGTTCATGCATCCAGACTGAACCGAAACCAGCTGAAAGATTACCAATTGAATATTTAATTAATTATGTAGCTGAAAAAGGATCTGATTATACTTATGAGATTTCGGACTCTATCGTGAAGCAGGATTATACCCTTTATCACATTAAAATGATTTCTGGAAGTTGGCTCACTGAGGATGAGGTTAGACAAACCCTTTGGTGGCATTGGGTGGATATTGTTGTTCCAAAAGAAATAACCTCTCCAAATGCACTTTTATATGTTGGTGGAGGATCAAGTAATGATAACAAAATTTATTTGGATAGTATTGCAATCATACAATCTATAAAGACCCAGTCTGTTATTGCTCACATCAGTAATGTTCCTTTTCAGCCCCTAAACTTCAAGGGAACTGACAGTATTGATCGCTATGAAGATAATATTATAGCTTACGGATGGGAAAAGTTTTTATCAAAGGGAGCCAAAAATGATGATATGGTTTGGTTAGCGAGGTTTCCTATGACAAGAGCTGTAGTTCGAGCGATGGACGTAATAGAAGAAATTACCAAACACAAAGCTTTTGTAACTAAAAAATTTGTTGTTTCAGGTGCCTCAAAAAGAGGATGGACTACCTGGACTTCAGCTGCAGTAGATGATAGGGTAGTTGGGATCGCTCCCTTAGTAATTGATCTGCTAAATGTATTGCCTTCATTTGAACATCATTATAAGGCCTATGGTGACTGGTCTCCTGCTGTACAAAACTATGTGGAAGTAGGTATAATGGATTGGATGGGAACCCCTGCATTTGATCGTCTGATGGACCTAGTTGAACCCTATGAGTTTAAAGAAATATTTAAATTGCCGAAATTAATTGTCAACGGTACCATCGACGAATTCTTTTTACCCGACTCTTGGCAGTTTTATTGGGATCAGCTACCCGATCCAAAATTCCTCCAGTATGTACCAAATGGCAATCATGGATTAGCGGGGAGTTATAGGGCACAAAACGTTTATTCCTTCTATGATCGCCTTATTCACAAAAAAACTATGCCTAATATGGATTGGAAAATCCTAGGAGATAGTATTTTTGTTGATATTGATACTAATGAACCTTATAATATATCCCTTTGGAAAGCGAATAATCCCAAAGCTAGAGACTTTAGGATTTGGGAGATTGGTAAATCGTGGGAGAAATCGATTATCCCAATTCAAAATTCGGGTACCTACGCACTAAAAATACCAGAGGGAGAGGGATATACTGCCTCTTTAATTGAAGTTATTTTTAGAGGGAATCAAGATAGTCCCATTACATTGACGACAGGTACGGTAGTAAGACCCGATACCTATAAATATGAGCCCTATGAACCCAAACTAATAAAAAAGCTTGATTAAAACCATTCAGACATGCTTAGGGACTTGCCCACTCCGATTTCAATAAGTTATTTTTTGAGTTGGCAAGCTCAAGCCACTTTTCTTTATTCCACACTTGGGGGGGGGTAAAACCTTTTGATTTATCAAAATAGGCATGCGCTAACTCCATCGCTTTGATTGGCATTTTATCTAATATATTCATTGTTTCTCCAGGATCATTTTTTATGTTGTATAACTCAAAAACAGCTTTCCTTCCCTGCATATTATCAAAGTAGATTCCAGGCTCTAATACCCCTGTAAAACGCAAAAGGTAATTCCCCTCAATGATGGTCCAAGTAGGTGGGGCGTGTTCCCCCTCGTTATCGTGGTGTTTCGTTGATTTGGTAATTAAAAAGCCCCATCTGTTAGATTGCATCCCTGCCCAAATTAAGTTATGGCGTACTGTCTCTTTTAGGGATTGTTCAAAAATAGGGCGCAAGCTTCTCCCATCGAGATTTTCTGGTACTGTACCACCAACCAAATCAATGATAGAAGGCAATATGTCCATTGTGGAAACTAAAGATTCTGATACTCCCTGAATCTTTATACCTGAGGGCCAATGAAACAATAAGGGAACACGAATCCCACCTTGATAATAATTTCCTTTATGACCAGCAAAAGGAGCATTTCCGGGCAGCGGAGAGCCTGTTTTATGTCCATTGTAAACGCCACCACTCATTGCCCCATTATCGGAGGTAAACACAATTATAGTGTTTTCATACAGATTATTTCTTTTTAGAAAAGAGACAATTCGCTTCACATTTTGATCAACACCATTAATATGGGCATAGAAATTATTGAGGTGATGGGAATAGGACTTGAACTTATCCAAATATTTTTTGGGTGCGACAGGTTCAATCGAGTCATGAACAGCGTGGTAATGAATTTGAACATAGAATGGATCTTTTTTTCCAATCTGAGCCTCCATAAAGTCCAACGCTTTATCGGTAAATGCATCTGTGTTATATTCTTTTTGTACGCCAACATGTTTAAAGTCCTCCCAAACATTGTTATCATTATAGTATTGGCTTGCCCAGTGGTTATAGCCGTAATAATAGTCAAATCCATTATTCAAGGGATTATGTTGTTTAATTACAGAACCTATATAACCACTATTTTTGATTTCATTATAGGCTTGTGGGTGGGTGTTTCTGTATTTTGACCACCTTATATTGTTGCTGAGGCGGTGTTTTTTTAAAATAGTATCAATTATTGTTTTATCTCTCCTACCGAGGTGCCACTTACCAATATGGGCAGTTTTATAAGACAAGTTTTTAAGCTTTTCTACCAAATGACTACCTTTATAAATCCCCTTACTCTCCACATCAGTATTGGTGTAAAATCCTAGTTTATTTTGATGGCTCCCTGTTGCTATTCCAACCCTAGATGGGGCACAAAGACTACTAGATGTGTAGGCTTTTTTGAACAATAAACCATTTTCTGAAAGGGATTTCAAAGTAGGCATGGCCCTTCTAGAAAATTCCAATGATTTGTCAAGTGAGTAGCCCTGTAAACTGTCCACCAACTTCACAAAAAACGGAGGGAAATCGGCTGTAGTAATACTATCACTAAAAACTCCAAATTGGCCATAGCCTAAATCATCCATCATGATAAAAATAACATTGGGAGGGGATATTTTGTTATTGTTATTGGACAGTTGGCAACTTATAAACGTTACAAGAGTAAACATAATCAAAACATATTGATGCGAGCTTTTGATCAAACGTAATTTATCAATACCTATGTATTTGATTTTAATATAATCTGGAATAAAAAACATAAATACTACTTTATAAATTCCAATAAGCCAAACCTATTGGTTTGATGCACATTTTTGGAGATATCATAGATGGGGAAAATAGTTGATGTAGATCTTCGATTTCCCTTATAATCATTGCGGTCCTGACGCACAGCTAGGAAAGCCCATCGATTGCCTATACTCACGGGAACTACTTTTCCTAATTTTCCAAAATTGGAAATGGGTATTGCCATTTCCATTGTCCATCCTGAATCAATATCGCTATTGTCATTTATGGTTCCTTGGTAGGTAACTTCCACCACAAATTCGGGATTAAACCCTTTAAAACCTATGTTCTTCCCTTCGTAAAAATCATTAAAGAATATAAAATCGTTTGAGGCCTTATTAATGTTTAATTCGTAACCAAAATGTGTATCTAAACTATCTGGAGCAGTAATCAAAAAAAGTTCTGCACAATCGTCAAAGTATGGTTGACCATCCCTTTGAGTCTCTCTAACCGTCAAATATTTGTCTTCCATTTCATAGAACAAATACAAATTTTCTTCATCCCATAACATCCTAAAAGTCGTTAGTTGTCGGTCATCCTCTTTTTCTAGGTTGTAGAAATAGTCAAAACCTCTTTTTTCAGTTTTAGACCATGCCTCTTCATTCATTTTTCCATCCACCTTGATGGGCTGATCGGTTTTGCATACCTTAAAAATCGGTTGTTCCCCTAAAACTAACTTTTTACCAACTTGAGCATACCCTTTTGATAGGATTACAAATATAAAGAAGAAGGAAAAGGGGTTTAGAATTGTTTTCATATTGTGTTTAAAAATCCTGCATATTTTTTGCCCACAAATGATTCCTATATATCTCCAACGATTTTTTTAGTAATTCTTGTGCTTTATTATTTTCATTCAAACCAAGGTAACCTAGTGCTTCTAAGTAGTAGGAATTCGATAAGGCTTTATTATTGGTTGTAGCAACCTCCTCTACTGCAATGAGGATATTGTCAGTTCCTTCATTACGAAGGACTTGTCCACTTTCAATGAGTGTTTTAAAAATTTTGTCAGATTGCTCTTTATTTCCTAATTTCTTTTTCGATTGTGCCTGATAGAAGGTAAGTTCAGTCATATTGGGTCCATTTTCTGCATCTGCACTTTTTTGATATGCCTTTATAGCTAGTTTCTCTTCACCCATTTCAGAGTAAGCTATTCCCATATAATAATAGATCATTGCATTCTTTTCGTCGTGGGTTGGTTTTCCTACCTCGAGGTTCTCTGGGTATTCCAAGGCTTTTTCCAAATTGGAAATAGCTTCTTTATAAGCCTTACTTTTGATTAACTCCTTTGCTTTGAGTGCGTAGGTGTCCACGTAGCTCCAGTAAGTTTCTCTTCCTCCTTCCCATGTTCTAAAATGATGACTTTTTAGAAAATCAATGGCTTTGTCGTATTCACCATTGAGATTGAGTAGACTGACATAACTTTTAGGAGCAGAAATGTCTTTTTTGATTACACTCAAATTATTTTCTAGTAACTCCAAATTT
>CACLQG010000041.1 GCA_902609035.1 uncultured Bacteroidota bacterium | reverse complement strand
GCTGCATGGCTCGCCTGTGGTTTGGATACAGAAAAAACCGTCTTTTACCGCCAGAGTGATGTAAGTCAAGTGACTGAACTCGCATGGTTCCTGAATTGTTTTTATCCCTACCAGCGCCTTAACCTTGCCCATTCTTTTAAAGATAAGGCCAATCAGCTCGAAGATGTCAACGCCGGTCTATTTACCTATCCAATGTTGATGGCTGCCGATATTTTGATCTACGATGCTGAAGTGGTCCCTGTAGGAAAAGACCAATTACAGCACTTGGAAATGACTCGAGATGTGGCAGCACGGTTTAACCACCAGATGGGGGAAACTTTTTTATTACCAAAGGCAAAAATTCAAGAGAATACACAGTCCATCATCGGAACGGACGGAAACAAAATGTCCAAATCCAAAAACAACTTTATTAATATTTTTCTCCCTGAAAAGGCCCTTCTCAAACAGATAATGGGTATTCAGACCGATAGCAAAACCATAGAGGAGCGCAAATACCCAGAAAGCTGTAATATCTTTAAGATATTCTCGCTTCTGGGAACCCCAGATCAAATAGAAAATTTGAAAAAACAATATTTAGGAGGAGGTATGGGCTATGGTCATGCCAAGCAGGCCTTATTTGAATTGATCGTGGAGAAATTTAAAGTAGAACGAGCGAAGTTCAATTATTTCAGCGAAAATCCACAAGAGGTTGAAGTCACTCTCGCTAAAGGCGCGGTTAGAGCAAGCAAGATAGCCGATGATGTACTGCTTAGGGTTCGGAGAAAGCTAGGATTTTAGATCCACAAAAAACTCCCCAGTAATAGGTTTTACGTAACCTTTCATAGGGTATTGTTTTAAGACAGTCGAAAAAGGATTTTCCGCTGGTGAAAGTTTTACAAATAACTTTTTTTGAACGCACTAACTAATCGGTTCAGGGGTCCAGCCCTAGCTATTGCCAGAATCCTTCGCCCAAGAAATTAATTGCGTTTTGTATTTGAATCAATGCATAACAACATTGGTGAAAAGAACTTAACAAATCGTGGGGGTTATTAAATAAATCCCGATTGTAATGATATGTAAAACTCACATTGATAATACTGTTCCCTTTTAATTTGAATTAACTGATAACTGGGGCTTGAGACAATCACATTATAGTCAATTGTGGACCAGAAAGTGTTTTCGGTCAAATATTTCTGCATTGATAAATTCTGAGACCAAGCCGACTTTTTATTTTACTGGATCTGCATATCCAATACGTTTAAGTTGACAAATTTGATTTAGCGCGTGCTCCATACTAGCAATAGTATTTAAATTCGACTTGAGCGCTCGATCTTGAGCGAAGATGTCGGTCCTAAGTGGCAATAAAAATAATAATGGAATAGATTCCCTGCAAATCTGCCACCAGCTAGGGCAGAGTTTTTTAAAAATCAAGTCGCTAGATCATAAACGCATAATGGTTATAAGTTTCCACTATCCTAAACTAATCTTCCCCTTTTAAACCTTCACTAAAGAGGGCATCTGGACGAAAGGATTGTATTATGAAAAATTACGCATCATCGAGAAAGAGGATTATAATTTGGTTTTTGAGAAGGTTTCCTCTTCTAGCTACACCATATCCTAATTTTTTTCAAGTTCAATTTATTATTATAAATAGTATAAATACATTGTATGTTGATGAAATTCTAATAATTCCCTTAAAATTGGCTCATGATACTGCAAAATTTCCATAATTTTTTTGGCAAAGAAATTACCCAATCCATCAATAAAAAACAAAATCAATAGGCCCTAGGGCAGTCCATGGACAATGATCTAAAAAATTTAGACGCCACTAAATATACTAACATAAATATTCATCGTTATTAAAGGTAATAAATATTGTTATATTTGAATATGCCATTGCAGCAGTACATTAAAGAATTACTTTACCAACATGAGTGTGTTACGGTACCAAATTTTGGTGCTTTTCTTACCCGTAAGGTCAATGTACTGATACGAGCCGAAACGGGTGTTTTTAACCCTCCTCGTAAAGAGGTGAGTTTTAACCACCTCCTAAAAAGCAATGATGGAATACTGGCGCATTATATGGCGCAAAGAGATAATCTCTCCTTCGAACAGGCCTTGAGGAGAATAGAAAAAGAAGTGATCGTATGGAAACAGCGACTAAACACCCAGCACTTGACTTTTGCAGGAATTGGAGAAATACGTCTTAACCAGCAAAAGAAAATTAACTTTTCTCCTTTTGGAGAAGTTAATTTTGACCTGAGCTCCTATGGATTAGGAAGTTTTATTAGAAAATCTATAAATCCCCCACCCATAAATATTGAAAAACCTAAACCCGTTCCCGTCATGGATAATAAAAATAAAGACGACTTAATGTTTACCCCCACAGAAAACGAAACTAAAGATGAAAACCAAACTAAGCGATCACCCATTTTACGCTTTGTTATCATTGGTGTAATTGGGATTTCCTTAATTGGTGCGTTATACTACTTTGGAGATCAATATGTGGCCAGCGAGAAAGCAAAGGCTACTCAGATCGCTCAAAAGAAAATTAAAAACAATGTACAGAAAGCGACATTTGATTTGGGGACATTGGCACAAGTCGATTTGGACTTGGAAGCCTACCCTGAAATGCTCGAGGTTGCTCCTTTGGATGAAATATTTTACAGTGTAATTGCCGGCTCCTACCGATCAATGGATAATGCCGAAAAACGATTGGCACAACTTCAAGCCGAAGGTTTTGATGCTGCCTTTACAGAGGTAAATCCCGAGGGACTTCATCGTGTGGCTTATGGTCGATTCTCTTCAAAACGTGAAGCATTGAACCTCCACAACTACATCCGTTTTGCCCTTAAAGAGGAGGCGTGGTACTTGGAGGAGTACTAGCCTACATTCTGAAAATCCAACTTTTTGGATTTTGAGGCCTCAATTCGTTAAATACACTGAATTGTAGGGCTGTTTTGCCTGTCTGAGGATGGGTGAAGATTTCCCCTATTGGCTGTTTTGCCCTGACCTTGTCTCCCTTTTTGACATAGACTCTCCCCATGTTCTTATAGGTGGTTATAAAATTGCCGTGTTTGATCAGTATGGTAGGGTTACTGCCCTTAAAACTGAGAATGGTCATTACCTCCCCTTCAAAGACAGCTCTAGCCTCTGCTCTAGGGGTGGTAGCTATGGTCACTCCATTGCTCTTGATCATGGTGGTCTTAACCACAGGGTGGGGTTGCATACCAAAGCGCTGTATAACAAATCCCTTCTCTACCGGCCAAGGGAGTTTCCCCTTGTTTGCCACAAAATTGGAGGCCAATTTTTTAGCTTCAGGAGTAAGAGCAAAAGCGTTATTTGACTTTTTCCCAGCAGCTTTATTAGAGGCGGCAATGGCCTCACGTATTAAGCGTTCAATTTCTCGGTCAATGGCCAGTGCTTTGCGTTGCTTTTGTTTGATCTCACCTGCCAGAGATCGCGATTTATTTTTTAGACTTCGGATGAGTCTTTGCTGCGATTTTCGCTCCTGCTGTAATTGCTCTTGCATCTTTTGGTTTTCCAATGCCAAACCCTCTTTTTGAGCTTTTTGCTCTAAAAGATTTTTATTGAGCGACTGTAAGGTTTTGGTTTTCTCGGCAATTTGTTCCCCCTGTTTTTTCCTGTAGTTCGTATATTGTTTAATATACTGAATCCGCTTATAGGCCTGTAAAAAGTCATCGGAAGAAAACAAAAACATCAATCGATTTTGAGCGGATTTACTCTTGTAGGATTTTCGGATCATTTCGGCATAGTCTTTCTTAAGAATCTCAAGCTCTTTTCTAAAATTGGTAATGTTTCTTTGGTTAACATTGATTTGCAGTATGAGGAGGTTGGCCTGCTGTTTGTTGACTTTGACCAAGTCAGTTCTTACCAATATTTTGACATTGAGGTCCTCGACCTGAGAAAGGACAGATTTTTCTTGTTTGGTATTTTTAAAAAGTAAAGAATTGATTTGTTTGATCTCCGCTTGAAGACGCTTTTTCTGTATTTCCAATGTTTTCTGGCGGGCCGAATTTGACTGCGCCATACAAAATGAATTGAAAGAAAGTAAAAAAATTATACAGAGCTGTCTTAAGCGGTGCATTACATTTCAATTTGTTCGTAGCCTGAAGGAATGTCAAAGGGAATACTAATGCGATCGGGAAAATCGGCACGGGTATACTCCAAGTTAACACGCTTTAAATTTCTCCCGTCAAACAAAGAAATTTGTACTTCCCCGGGGACAAATTCCCCCTCCAATTTTTGATGATTCAGATATTTGATGGTCAAATTTTGTTGCGTCCCCGGTACTATAAATCGTTGCTCCAGCAATAAAAAGTTATTAGGGTCAAAAAAGAAAGTGGGACGAAACCGGAGTTTTTTAGACTTTGGTGTCAAAATATAATATTTTGGGTGGGAGACGGTTTCCCATCTCCCCCTTTTAATGTCAGTTAAAGGAAGACCCATTAATAGATTTTGAAGATCTTTAAATTCAAAGCTGGTGTTAAACTGTCGGTTGATAAAAGAAACATCACCCTCAAAAAAAGTTTTTTGAAACTTTTCATAAAAGGAGACCTTATCGGGTGTGACCAATAGTTTGGCAATGGGCACGATCATATTGGCGCTCATCCATATGGATTTGGATTTTTCCATGCGCAGATTGATGATAATCTGTTGTTTTCTTTTACCATCGTCATAAGTTGTTTTTACACGAGAACGAAATTTCTTGTACTCCAATTGTTTTTTGGAAATGGATTTGGTCAAGTCATTGGTTTCAATGTTTTTCATGGGGGTCCTGCTCGATGGTAATAATGGAGATTTACATGCAGCAAATACCAGTATTATCCAAATTAAAAGGAGATTAACGAATTTAAATGCCTTGCAGTTTTTTTTCATGGCTATGACAATTCTGAATAGTCCCCAATGTTGACAAATTTATGTTTTCCATCATAATGCACATGGTTCCCAATCATAGCGCCCTCGAGTTGGGAGTTTATAATGAGGCTGTGTTTTTGCACCAAACTACTGCTTACATTACTGTTCTCGATACGGGTGCCCTCTCCAATAGCAGAATGGGGGCCAACAATAGCATTTTTTAAGACCACCCCAGATGCAATGGAACAGGGAGGTATGATCTTACTATTTTCTAATATAACATCGTCAGCCACCAATTTATTACCCTCTTTGGTAAGGATTTCTAGCATTTTTCTATTGGTTTCTAAGGTGATTTTGGGGTTCCCACAGTCCATCCATTCTTTGACCGCTCCAGGGGTAAAAACTGCGCCCTTTTCCATCATCGCTAATATCCCTTCATTTAATAAAAATTCCTCGCCTTTATCTAGTGCAAGGGCCATGCTTTTATCCAATTGAGCCCTGATGACTTCGCCTTCTTTAAAGTAGTATATCCCGATAACTGCCAAGTCGGAGACAAATTCCTCAGGCTTTTCGACCAAAGCTGTGATGTGATTGTCTTGATTCATTTTAACCACCCCATATGCTTTGGGGTTTTCTACTTGCTTTACCCAGATCATTCCGTCTACAGTGGGATCAAGGGATAAATCGGTACGGATGAGGGTATCGGCATAGGCCACGATTATAGGTCCAGATAAGGAATCGGCGGCACACATCACAGCATGTCCAGTTCCAAGGGGTTCCGACTGTCGGTAAATAGAGGTTTTGGCACCTAGGTCTTGTGCCACTTGTGTAAGTTCTTCCTCATTAGAAGGGCCAAAAAATACGGGATCACCCAAGATGTAGGCTATCTCCTCTATTGGTTGTGCCACTACTCGTGCAATTTCGTTGACCAATTGGGCAACGATAGGCGATCCGGCAACAGGCAGCATGGGCTTTGGAATGGTAAGGCTGTGTGGTCTGAGTCGTGAGCCTCTCCCCGCCATGGGAACAATTATTTTCAATTTATTATATATTAATGTTTAAACTATTACTTCAAATTTATTTTTTGCCCGAACTGTCAAATTTTTCAATGCCTCTCTCCGATTCGGGAAGCGTATCTAGGGCTTGCCATTCCACGGTAGCATATTGGGCTACGACCAACTGTGCAATTCGATCATGGAGAGAAATGGTAAAAGGTTCTTGGGAGACGTTGAACAGTATAACGCCAATTTCTCCACGATAATCTGTATCAATGGTTCCTGGAGGGTTGAGAACAATTGTATCTTCTTTTGCGGCCAATCCGCTTCTAGGTCGGACTTGAGCCTCATAGCCTTCGGACAAGGCAATAGACAAGCTGGTAGGGATGAATTCACGCTCTACGGAATTCAAGGATACAAGCGCCTTTACAAAGGCGCGAAAGTCAATTCCTCCAGAAAGCATAGTTGCATGTTGGAGAAGTTCCACCGCTCCAGAATAGCGTACAGGAATTTCTATCATTATATTGATTTACCCAAAAATACAAAAAGCACCTTGAAACACTGGCTTCTCACCTTTGAGATGCTATTTTTTTTTGAAAATTTATTTATTTAATGCAGTCCGTTTGGATATTGGCAATAAAACTATTGTTCTTCTTATCCTTAGTTGTTTAAAAGGATTGTAAAGGTTACTCCTAATTATTCAAAGCCTCTGCTCCACCAACAATTTCCAAAATCTCATTAGTAATGGCAGCCTGTCGCGCTTTGTTGTAAGTCAGTTTGAGTTGATCTCTCAGCTCGGTTGCGTTGTCAGTTGCCTTGTGCATGGCTGTCATACGAGCACCATGCTCACTGGCAAATGAATCTCTCACTGCCTTAAAAAGTTGCATTTTCAGTGATTTGGGCAAGAGCTCATCCACAATTGCAACTTGTGACGGTTCGTAGATATAATCTGCAGATGACTCATGTGTAGCATCTTTTACCGCGACGATAGGAAGGTATTGTTCGGTCGTCAAAATTTGTGTGGCGGCATTTTTAAATCGGTTGTAAACCACCAATACTTTGTCGTACTGTCCTTCGGCAAAAGCCTCCATGGCCTGATGGGCTACAAAAGAAATATTACCAAAATTAAGGTCATCATAGACAGCATCATGACGACTTTTGATGGGTAGAGTTTTGGAGAGAATGTCTCCTCCTTTTTT
This sequence comes from uncultured Bacteroidota bacterium, assembly GCA_902609035.1. The sequence goes on along the minus strand of CACLQG010000041.1, from coordinate 1,827 downwards.
CCCGATTCCCATTACCTAAACGGTTTTTCCAGCATAGTCCTCTCTGGCAAGCCTAAGGGTTTCTTTGATGATATTAGTATTGAAGGCTCCGCATAATCCTCTGTTGGAGGTTACGGCGATAATGAGAATTTTTTTCACTGAACGTTGAATGGTATAGGAGTTTTGCCCACTACCATCTTGGCCTCCACTTAAGTTTTGAAGGAGTTCCTTAAGCTTATTGGCATAAGGCCGCATGGCGGCGATGGCCTCTTGGGCTTTCTTCAACTTTGCAGCAGATACCATTTTCATGGCACTAGTAATCTGCATGGTTGAGGAGACCGAAGTAATACGATTCCGTATTTCTTTTAGATTGGCCATCTATTCAAATACTTTAGAGGTTTCTTCGGACAAATTATTGAGTGTGTCGAGCACATTGTCAGTCATATTCCCTGCTTTTAGCTCTGCCAAAACCTTATTGTGCTTCTTTTTAAGGGTGCTCAAAAAGGCGGTTTCAAATTCTTTTACTTTCTCAACAGGAACTTTCCTCAAAAGATTTTTGGAGCCTACATAGATAATGGCCACTTGCTCTTCAACGGTAAAGGGATCATTTTGAGACTGTTTGAGAATTTCCACATTTCGACGTCCTTTTTCAATTACGTTGAGTGTAGCCGCATCAAGATCGGAACCAAATTTGGCGAAAGCCTCCAGTTCCCGGAACTGGGCTTGGTCAAGTTTGAGTGTTCCTGCTACTTTTTTCATGGACTTGATCTGTGCTGACCCTCCTACCCTAGATACGGATATTCCTACGTTGATCGCAGGGCGAACGCCTGAGTTGAAGAGATCGGACTCCAGAAATATCTGACCATCTGTAATGGAAATTACGTTGGTTGGTATATAGGCAGAAACATCTCCCGCTTGGGTTTCAATGATGGGCAAGGCGGTGAGTGAACCTCCTCCTTTTACTTTGTCCTTTAGAGATTCGGGCAGGTCGTTCATACCTTTAGCGATCTCGTCATCGGCAATGACTTTTGCCGCGCGCTCCAGCAATCTGGAGTGAAGGTAAAATACATCCCCTGGGTAGGCCTCACGTCCTGGAGGACGACGAAGCAAAAGGGATACCTCACGATAGGCAACCGCTTGTTTGGACAGGTCATCATAGATAATCAATGCGGGACGACCAGTATCTCTGAAATATTCCCCAATTGCAGCACCTGCAAAAGGAGCATATACTTGCATTGGGGCTGGGTCCGAGGCATTGGCGGCAACTATGGTGGTGAAGTCCAGAGCTCCTTTATCTTCTAATATTTTGGCAATCCCTGCTATGGTAGAGGCTTTTTGGCCTATCGCAACATAGATACAATACACAGGTTCACCCGCATCAAAAAATTCTTTTTGGTTCAAAATGGTATCGATACAAACTGTAGTTTTTCCCGTTTGGCGATCACCGATTACCAATTCCCTTTGTCCTCTTCCAACAGGAATCATGGCGTCAATAGACTTGATTCCAGTCTGAAGAGGTTCGTTTACTGGTTGTCTAAAGATTACCCCTGGAGCTTTTCTTTCCAATGGCATTTGATAAATTTCTCCCTCTATGGGTCCTTTTCCATCTATGGGGGTTCCCAAAGTGTCAACCACTCTACCTACGATACCTTCACCTACACTGATGGAAGCAATTTTCTTGGTTCGCTTTACTGTATTACCTTCTTTAATTTCTTTGGAGGGCCCTAATAATACCACTCCGACATTGTCCTCTTCTAGGTTGAGGACCATGCCATCCATTCCGTTTTCGAAGGTTACCAATTCTCCATATTCAGCATGGGTTAGACCGTAAACTCTGGCAATCCCGTC
>CACLQG010000040.1 GCA_902609035.1 uncultured Bacteroidota bacterium | reverse complement strand
TGAGAATTGGTAATGATGTTGTTTAAGCAACCCATTGACATGGTAAATAATTTACCCACAGACACAATAAGTACTACCTCAAGTGCAACCTTATAATTGTCCAGATTAATCCATTCATAAAAATCATCTAAATTCAAATTGATTAATAGAAAGAGCAATCCCGAAACTAATAAAAGGTTATTGGAACTTTTTCTCAAAAGGTTAGATAGTTTCCCATTATCCTTTTCATTGATGGCTTTAGCTACTAGGGGACTAACGATCTGAAACATGGCTCTTCCGGGGAATTCTATTACGGCAGCAATAAATACTGCCACACTATAATAGGCGACATTTTCAACTGTTAAAATATTGGAAATCATTGATTTATCAATATCCAAAATCAAGCTGGCTGCAGTTCCAGACATAAAAATCAAAATACTATATCGAAACATCGATTTAAACTGTAAAGGCAAACTAAATGAGAATTTTGGAGTGTACTTAACGAGACTATAAACTATAACCAAAAATAACCTGATGTAATACCCAACAATCAAAGCCATAATAAATCCATCAAGGTCTAACGACCCAGATGAATAAACCAACAGCAAAGTAAAAATCAAGACACGTGGAAAAAATTCCTTTAAAAAATTACCGAATACTGAAAACAATTGAATCCTAAGCCAGTTGTAAAACAACTCGAATAATGCCGTAGAAAATGCCACTGCGATAATCAAATAGGCATATCTACCAATCTGCTTATTTTCTGAGGCAATAAATTCGGTTATCTGTTCATAAAATAAATATGTAATCAATAGTATTGCGGTAAAGATTAATAGCGGAAGGATAATAGAGAAACTCAAAAGTTTATCTTTTTCCGCTTTACTCTTCGTACTACTGTAAAACTTAATCACTGCATGTTGTACCCCAAAAGATATAAATGGTTGAACCAAATTGGATAAAGCCAATAGCGCTACAACAAGTCCCTGAAGGGAACTACCCATGTGAGTAGGATATAAATATAAGGTATTGAAAGCCCCAATAATAAAGGCCAATCCAATACTTATGCTGTTGTAAAAAGACTGTTTGGCTATAATACCCATTTCATTTAAATTCAGTTAGACTTAAATTTAAATCTATGGTATCCAAAAAAAGGAGATAATAGCTGTAAATACCAATAGGGTAATCAGCCTAATGTATGCTCCCTTTTTGATCACTGGAGGGTCAAATATAAAATCAATGGTATGATTTCCCTGGGGAACTTTTAATCCTCTAAGTACATAATTGATAGGGAAAAAGTCGGCTTTTTCTTTATCTATAGTAACATGCCAACCTTTGGGGTAATACATCTCAGAAAATACAATGAGTTGATCCTTACGGGCTTCAAAATTATATTGAAGATGCGTAGGGTGATTATTTACAAGTTCAATTTTATCCAATTGACTTGCGTCGTATTGTATTTCCAAATCATCTGGAAACTCAGATTTCAGAACAACTGCTTGACTTTTAAAATCGATGGTTTTCATAGACTCTAGAACCTCGTCTGCAGTAGCCTTAAGCAAAAGAGAATCAACCGCCCAAGCCTGTCCCAATACATTTGGGTTTTCGATTACATTTTGTTTGTTATTTTCCTGAATCAAAAGATATTTAGCGTTCAGCATATCCATTACACCGGCAATCTGATGGCTACTGAAAAAATCATAAAGCTCTTCGAATCTTCTGGGTTTTGCACCATGATAGCCGCCTATAGAATTGTGAAAAAAAGAAGTTCTTGCTCCAGAGAGTTTAAATCCAGGTTCATAAACCCTAAAACGACTAGTATCTTTTAAAATCAATTGATCACCTTCTTTGGCAACGAATAGATTTTTTATTTGTCTTGGGCTTACAAATAAATCACGGTCAATATACCTACTTGACACACCCAATAAATCTGATAGCATTAAAACAATTAAAACAATAAGGGAAATATTTTTGGAAAGTTTACCCTTTTGGAAATAATATACGATGGCAGAAATCAACAAACAGTAAATAATGGCTCTGATCAAATCATAGCTAAAAATCGACTTCCTCGCAGCAATAATTTGATCCATTAATACAGATCCATAGGCCTCTCGAAGGTAGCCATCCATGGCACCTGAAAAATCAAAAAAGCCTTTAGAAAACAAGATGATCAATAAAAACGTAATAAAACTTCCTCCACATTTTAAAATTTTACTAGGGACTATCGATTCAGATTTTTGAAAGATGCGGTAGAGGCCCAAGCAAGCCAAAACAGGAAAGCAAAATTCTAAAATGATTTGAATCGAACTTACAGCTCTGAATTTATTATATAAAGGAAAATAATCAATAAAAAGATGGGTCAAAAAAGCTAAATTTTTACCCCAAGAAAGTAGTAATGATAAAATTATTCCTCCCAACAAAGCATTCCTTAACCTTCCCTTCACAATAAACACAGCTAAAAAAGCAAGGAAAATAACAGTAACCCCTACATAAGCGGGTGCTTCTAGGATGGGTTGATTTCCCCAATAGGTAGGAACATTAGAGACAAAAATTTTGGCTTTTGATTGGGGCAGTCCACTTTCGACTAAAAAATTATAAATTTCGGAGCCCTCACCCAGGTTTTCAGTAGAACCGCCGCCTTGGATCCTTGGCACCAAAAGATTAAGGCTTTCAAAAATTCCGTAGCTAAATTGAGTGATATAATCTTTACTCAACCCACCTGTATTTTCTTTAGGACTACCATCGGGATTTAATTTTAATTCTGTTTTGCCTCGGGTACTGAATTCTGTATATTCCATTGTTGCCAAAAGTGGAGGCGCATTGAGTCCAAGGGCTAATATTCCTGCCAAAACAAGAACAAGGGATTGATTAATGAAAGTCTTAAGCGTTTTACTTTTCAATGCTTGAATACCATAAACAACAACGAAAACAAGCATCAGCAAAAGCATATAATAAGTCATTTGGTAGTGATTCGCCCTAATCTGCATGGACAAGGCTGTAACAGTTAAAATAAATCCTCTTAAGCGTTGATCACTCAATATCAGGTACAGCCCACCTATCACCAAGGGCATATAAGCTAATGCCTGAGCTTTGGTATTATGACCTACTTGTAAAATGATTAATAAATAAGTAGAGAAAGCATAGGCAATGGCACCAAAAACAGCAATAGGGACTGGCATTTTGATGATGAGTAAAAAAACATAGGCACTTAAAAGATACAAGAATAGGATTTCTGCAGGTTGAGGAATCAATTGGAAGATCTTATGAATTGGGGTTAAAAAATCATATGGATAACGAGCTCCCAATTGATAAGTAGGCATTCCACCAAAAGCATTGTCAATCCAATAAATTTCTTCATTTTTATTTTCACGATAATCGTTAATTTGCCTTGACATTCCATTATACTGGCTAATATCAGATTGTACTAATTTCTTACCCGACAATACTGGATAGAAAAATGAAACAGAGAAAAGGCCAAAACCAAAAATTATGGCGAGGTGCTTGAGGTTCTGTAGGGTTAAAAACAACTCAATCAATTTCTTCATAATCTATGTATTCACCTATATCTTTATTGGGCTTTTTTTGATTTTTTTTGTGTTTTTTTTTGAGTTAGAGGAAGAATCATTGGCATTAAAATAATGCATCTTTTTGGATAGTAGATGGATCAAATATTTTACGATAAAGGTGGAAATAAATCTAAACAAGTAGACGATCACCGTCAAAACTAAAAAAAACTTTAGCAGTCCAATCACATTAGATAGATTAAGTAATGTCCAAAAGTAATTAAAACTTATGACTCTTGTGATGTTTTTATAAGGCCTCTCCCGTAGAAATAAAATTAAATTTATCTTGCATAAAAAATCTAGATGCTCAGCAGATATATCCTTGTATTTGTTTTTTTATCGGGCTTGCTTCATGCACAATACACGGATCAGATCAACTCCAACCGACCAGGTGCTTCGATAGGTGCATTTGCCGTGGGAAAAGGGATTATTCAGTTTGAGGGGGGCTTTGAATACAGAAAATACAAACACGAAGGATACAACAATTCAACCCTTGAAGGAACTATTCTTTTTTTTGTCTGCCCGTTGGGGGTTTTTATCTGAGCGTTTGGAATTAACTTATCAAGGTTCATTTATGTTCGACAAATTGACCAACAAAATATCTATTAAAGAAATTGAATTAGAAAGGAAAGGCTTTCTTCAGAATTTCTTGGGAGTAAAATATTTGATTTATGATCCTTTCAAGAAGGAGGAGGAAATAAACGTTTACAGCTGGAATGCAAATAATGGTTTTAAGTTAAAGCATTTGATCCCAGCCATATCAATTACTTTAGGCGGTAACTTTATTTTTGGAGAAGATAACCCCTACCCTTTTGGAGATGTTTTTAATACATTGTATCGTCCTATTTTTTTTCAAAACCTAAATATCCCAACAGAGAAAGAACCTTTTTTTTCACTCAGAGGTGTATTGGCTACTCAGTCTCATTTTTTGGGTACTTGGGTCTTTGTTACTAACTTTATTTATGATCGGTATTTAACTGAAAAAGCAGTCAAAAGCTACTTACTCACTTTAACTCACACTTTTCATCCATTGTGGTCTGTTTATCTTGAAAACGAGGGGCTTTTAACTGACCGATATAATGACCAAATATTCAGGACTGGTGCTGCATACCTTTTATCTGACAATATACAATTGGAGGGAACCATCGGTGTAAATACAAATAGCTATCCAAGTGCTCTTTTTGTTAATTTAGGGGTTTCGTATCGATTAAATTTCCACAAGGATTTCATCAGTGCTGCTGAAATTGAGTATAAGGAATCCAAGAAGGAAGAAAAAGAATTGAAAAAAACCATGAAGAAAAATAACAAAGCGGAGAAGAAAAGAGCTCGAAAAGCAAAAAGAAATTAGTTAATGAGTAAGGAAAAAATTGAAGTAATTGAAATAAACTCTAGAAAAGACATTAGGAGGTTTATAGACTTTTCTTTTAATCTATATTCAAAAAATCCTTATTGGACTCCACCAATCATCATTGAGGAAATTGACACACTGGATAAAAATAAAAACCCAGTTTTTAAAAATGCTATAGGGCATTATTTTTTGGCATTGAAAGACGGGGTTACTGTAGGCAGAATTGCTGTAATGATCAACTGGATTGAGGTTAGGGAGCTAAAAAAGAAAAAGGTGCGATTTGGTTGGTTTGATGTAATTGATGACATCAACGTCACTGCTGCCCTCATGGAAAAAGTTCATACCATAGGAATTGAAAACAATATGGATTTCATTGAAGGACCCGTTGGATTCTCTAATATGGATAAAGCAGGAATGCTTGTTGAAGGTTTTGAGGAGAGCAACACCATGATAACGTGGTACAATGCACCTTATTATTATGAACATTTCAAAAAATTGGGATACAAAGACCTTGCGGTATGGGTAGAATATGAGATTAAATTAAGTTCCTTTGAAAAATCTCCTGAAAAGGTCAAAAAGTTTTCAAAATTGATGCTCAAGCGCTATCGTCTAAAACCCTTATATTTTAAGTCCAAAAGCGATATTGTTCCATATGTTGAAAAAATGTTTGTTTTACTGGAACAAACCTATGGAAAACTCCAAACATTCGTACCAATACAGAAATATCAAATAAAGCAATACAAAGAAAAATATTTTCGCTATATACGTCCTGAATTTATCAAATGTATTGATAATGAGGAAAATGAATTGGTTGCTTTTTGTATCACTATGCCATCCTTTACCGAGGCATTAAAAAAAGCCAATGGAAGGATGTATCCGTTTGGTTTTTTGTATTTCCTAAAAGCCTTGTATTACAATTCTAGGGCTTCTTTTTATCTAATTGGTGTTCATCCAAAATATCAAAAAAAGGGGGTAACTGCCATTATTTTCAATGAGATGCAAAAAACATTTAACAAACAAGGTTACAAAATTGTAGAAACCAATCCTGAGCTAGAAGAAAACAGCTCAATAAAGAATTTATGGAAAAATTATGAGCACCGATTACACAAAAAGAGACTAACTGTAACACAAAAATTAAAAAAGGGAGCTAAGACATAACATCATGGCCCCCAGAATAAAGTTTAATTTATTTATTATTTCAATTCTAATATACAATAAAATTTAAAAATGTTAAGTGAGGGAAGCATCATAGCTCGAGCTACAGGGGTTGGAATTTCCGCCATTAGCTTATTCAGGCTGTCAGGGAATGATGTGATAGATATGGTTTCTAAATGTTTTCATGCAAAATCTGGAAAAAAATTAATAGATCAAAAGAGTCATTCCGTCCATTTGGGAACATTACATCGGAAAGGTAAATCTCTAGACGAGGTGCTAGTAAGTATTTTTAAAGCACCTAATTCTTACACTGGGGAAAATTTGGTTGAAATTTCTTGTCATGGATCTAATTATATTCAGGAGGAGGTTTTAAGGCTTTTTGTTGAACAAGGTGCTTTTCATGCCAAAGCCGGTGAATTTACACTCAGGGCATTTTTAAATAAAAAAATTGATTTAAGTCAGGCAGAGGCTGTAGCCGATCTTATCGTATCCGAATCTAAAGCAGCTCATGAGGTCGCTTTTAACCAAATGAGAGGTGGATATACCAAAGAAATCTCTTTGCTTAGACAAAATTTATTGAATTTTGCATCGTTAATTACTTTAGAACTCGATTTTGCTGAGGAAGATGTTGCTTTTGCAGACCGAAAGGCTTTGAATAATTTACTTTTGGAAATTCAATCAAAAATCAAATCACTGCTCGATTCGTTTCAATTCGGTAGTGTAATCAAAAATGGGGTTCCAGTAGCTATAGTAGGTAAACCAAATGCTGGAAAATCATCTCTCCTCAATGTTCTTATGAATGAAGATCGTGCCATCGTTTCAGATATTCCTGGTACCACTAGAGATACAATCGAAGATACTTTAACACTATCTGGAATTCTTTATAGATTTATAGATACTGCTGGACTAAGAGAGACCAAAGATCAGATTGAGGCCGTTGGTGTAGCTAAAACAAAAGAAAAAATTGATCTCGCAAAAGTAATCATCTATCTTTTTGATACTAACGATACCTCACTCCCAGAGATAATTGATGCAATCAATGAATTTAAAAGAGAAGGTTTGATCATCATTTTGGTTGAAAATAAAATTGATTTAATCAAAGAAACTGGTATGTCCCCATTAGCGCAGAAACTAATAAATAGTTCTGAGGAAATCCCTTATGATGCTCTATGCAGCTTATCCACTTTTGATACTGATAGTATAGAAGACCTTAAAAATATACTTATTGACAAAATTAATTGTATTTCTACAAACGGAGATGCAGTGGTTTCAAATGCGAGGCATTTCGAAGCACTGCAAAATGCATCTAAGTCAATATTAAACATAAGGTCGGGGTTGGAAACTGATTTAAGTGGTGATCTACTTATTGTGGAAATCAATGAGGCCATGAAATTTCTAGGTGAAATTTCTGGTGAAATCACAAATGATGAATTGTTAGGTAATATTTTTAGTAAATTCTGTATTGGAAAATAAAAGTATGTTTTAAAAACTTCTAGATACTCCTACAACCCTTATTATTATTGAATTAATTATTAATAACTAAAGCTATTAACTTAATTTAAGTTCGAATAGTTTTGTAGTAAGTTTATAGCTTTTAGAGGTTTAGTGATCCAGTTTCTTACTATCATTTTATTTAAAAAATAAAGCTGTTTGAGCAAAAAGATTTACATCTATTTAATCTATATTAGTTAAAGAGTTTTATTAGTAAATGTCATCACCAATTGAATCACTCATATTCATTATAAAAGACTTCTCTGTATTCTGAATCCATTGTCCACCTAATAATTTATCTGCATCTGCAAATTGTACGTCAGTATCAAGGTCACTTTGCATACTTTTTCTAATGATTTCAGCATTTTTATCTTTTTTTTGTAATTTCTTTTTTATGCTGCTGTAAATAGCGTCAGGATAACATATATATCCTACCCCTAGTGATGGTGGGCTTTGGCCAGCAGCCTTCGCAGCTCCTTTAGCAAAGGTTGTACAATTAAAATAGAAAAGGGAATATTTATTACCCTTTTTCGATTCAGCATAATTTATAACTGAATCAAATTGATTTCTAGTTATATCAAAACTATAAGTTGCTTTTGGAGAATGTTCTCTGTCAGGGTGTAACATATGACCTCCAACATAGTTTGAGAAGGGGTTAGTAGAGTAAAATTCTGCACCTTCTTCATTAATATCTTCTGGTGTATCCCGGTCCATCCAATCAGTTACATCTTTCCATACTTTTGGCCAAAAACCCATTGGATCTGCAGTTTTCCCACCACCCTCTAAGTATCTTTTGTGTGGCTCTGGAATATTATCTGGAACATTTTTTGGGTCAAACCACTCTAATGCGATCCAAGTATGACCTACTTCACCTGATTGAATTTGATCAATTAAAGATGCATCAGGCGCATCAAGATCTACGTGTATGTGAAGTGTTGCAACCTCTCCATTTTTACCAAAATTAATTTCTGGAAATGCGTTGCTTGTTGACTGTGCCCCAGTTTCATAAAATCTTTTTTCAGATTCAACATCTGGATCCTCCTTCTCCCTTTGAATAACATAAAGTTGCAATGTATTTCCATTTTCAAGTGAAATAGGATTAGAATGAGTTTTTGAATACAAATGACTCTCGATTTTATCATTAGAATCATTACTCAACTTTTCATTGTTGCCTTTCATTTGGAGTGCCTTCGCTCCCATGACATCGGCTTCTTTTTCTAGACCAGTATTCTCATTGATTTTAATTTTACCTCTCTTTTGCATCGTTGGTTTGACACGACCTTGCTTTTGCTGCACCACATGGCCTAGCTCATGGGGGAGATGCTTTTCCTGACCGGGGCCTAGATGAATGTCAGTTCCTTGTGCATAGGCATGGGCTTGAAGCTGGGCAGGTTTATCAGAGTTTCGATGTACTTTTACATCGTCCATTGACAAATCTGAAAGGTTTTCCATTCCCGATTTTAGATTATCTGGAATTCCTGTATTGTTTTCTT
>CACLQG010000039.1 GCA_902609035.1 uncultured Bacteroidota bacterium | reverse complement strand
AAAAAGTAATGGTTTGATAGTTACTGAGACTCAGGTTGGAGACGCATTTGATGCTGAAAATCACGAAGCCATTACACTGATCCCAGCTACCGATCCCTCCCTGAAAGGAAAAATCATAGATGTAACAGAAAAGGGTTATCAGTTGGGAGATAAAATTATCAGGTTTCCCAAAGTAGTTGTAGGACAATAAATCAGATGAAAAAAGATTTTTACGAAATTTTAGGATTGTCAAAGGGAGCTTCGGCCAGTGAAATAAAAAAGGCCTACCGAAAAAAAGCGATTGAATTTCACCCGGATAAAAACCCTGGAGATAAAGAAGCCGAGGCCAATTTCAAAAAGGCAGCTGAGGCCTATGAAGTTTTGAGTGACCCTAACAAAAAATCCCAATATGACCAATATGGTCATTCAGCTTTTGAGTCGGGGGGCTTTGGAGCAGGAGGAGGGATGAATATGGATGATATTTTCAGTCAATTTGGAGATATTTTTGGTAGTGCTTTTGGTGGTGGCAGTTATGGTGGATTTGGTCAATCGCAAACCAGAGGAAAGGGAAGTAATTTAAGAATTAGAGTTCAGCTCTCTCTTCATGAGGTAGTTAACGGAGTAGAAAAAAAAATTAAGGTCAGAAGAAAAATACAAGCATCTGGAGTGAGTTATACTACATGTGGAACTTGTAAAGGTAGGGGACAGGTGATGCGGGTTACTAACACAATCTTGGGGAGAATGCAAAGCGCTTCAACTTGTCCAAAATGTAATGGAAGTGGACAAGTTATCTCCTACAGACCCTCAGGTAGTGATGCGAATGGAATGTTAGAGAATGAAGAGGCTGTATCTATAAAAATTCCAGCTGGAGTGGAGGATGGAATGCAATTGAAGGTTACTGGAAAAGGTAATGAAGCCGCAGGCAGTGGAATTTCTGGAGATTTATTAGTGTTGATTGAGGAAATGCCAGATGATAGTTTTGTTCGTGAAGGCAATCATCTCCATTTTGATCTCTATATAAGTATTGCAGAAGCGGCATTGGGAGTATCGAAAGAAATCAATTTACTTGAAGGAAAAGTAAGAATTAAACTTGAATCTGGAATACAATCAGGAAAAACACTGAGATTGAGAGGGAAAGGCATACCAGATATTAACAGTTATGGAAAGGGAGATCTTTTGGTCCATGTCAATGTCTGGACACCCAAAACTTTAAACAAGGAACAAAACCAGTTTTTTAAAAAAATGCTTGAAGATGAAAATTTTACCCCCAATCCAGACAAATCTGACAAATCATTTTTTGAAAAGGTGAAGGACATGTTTGCGTAAAAGATCTGATCTAAGAAAAAATATATATATTTGATAAACACTAATTATTTAGTGTTGTTTCTTTTTCATAGCAATTTTTCCCATCCTTTGAAAATAAGGGTGGGTTTTGTTTTTGTAGTATCTTAGTATTGATTTAATAGCATGCAAAAAATAATCGATTTTTTTAATTATCAGATTAGGATAGGGAGTGATATTATTCTTACTCCAAAATCAATTTTGATTATAATTGCTGTTTTTTTTCTGACCTACTTGTTTCTTAATGTGTTACGTCGTATTCTATTTAGAACTTTGAACAACGACGCAAAGCTTAAGTTTAGAGGAATTTTTACCTTTTTCAACTACTTTGTTTATTTAATTGTAATCCTTATTACCTTGGATAATGTAGGGGTAAATGTCAGTACTATTTTTGCTGCATCAGCTGCACTTTTGGTAGGGGTTAGTTTGGCTTTACAAACCTTGATTCAAGATGTTTTTTCTGGAATTTCTATATTGGCAGATCAAACTGTGCATGTTGGAGATGTCATACAGGTTGATGGTCAAGTGGGAAAGGTTGAAAATATTATGTTGCGAACTACCAGGGCTGTTACCAGAGATAATAAGGTGTTGATTATCCCCAACCATAAATTTTTAACTTCTATACTTTACAACTGGACAGAAAATGGAACGCTCACTAAAGAGTCTATTCATTTTGGAGTGTCTTACAATACAAATGTTGAATTATTGAAACAAAAAGTTATTGAAATTGCCTGTAGTCATAATAAGGTGCTTAAAAATCCTGAACCTTTTTTACTGTTTGAAGATTATGGAGATAGTGCTTTGATGTTTCAGCTTTTCTTTTCAATGAATAAAAGTTTTGAGGCTAATGTTGTAAAAAGTGATTTGAGATTTAAAATTTTCGAAAAGCTAAAGGAATTAAATATAGAGATCCCTTTTCCCCAAAGAGTAGTTACGCTAAAGAATGATATGCAAGAGACCCAATGAAAAAAATCTTATTGATTGAGGATGAAGAGCCTATTAGAAGGGTATTGATCCGAATTTTGGAAGAAGAAAACAAAGACTATCGAATTACTGAATGTGAAGATGGAAAACTAGGGTTCAATACACTTAATAGGGAAGATTTTGACCTTGTACTATGTGATATTAAAATGCCAAAAATGGATGGAGTAGAAGTTTTGCAAAAAACCAGAGAGAATGGAATTAATGTTCCCTTCATAATGTTGACTGGGCATGGTAATGTTTCTACTGCAGTAGAGGCCATGAAATCTGGGGCCTATGATTTTATCTCCAAACCTCCAGATTTGAATCGCTTGCTTACGGCTGTAAGAAATGCTTTACAAATCAAGAACTTAGTTTTAGAAAACAAAAGTTTAAAGAAAAGAATTGCCAAAAAGTATGAGATGATCGGAGACTCCGATAAGATTGAAGAAATCCATAAATTGATTGAAAAGGTTTCTCGAACAGGTGCTAGGGTTTTAATTACTGGAGAAAATGGTACGGGGAAAGAGCTGGTTGCTCACCACTTACATCAAAAAAGTAATCGCTCTGGATCTCCTTTTGTGGAGGTAAATTGTGCTGCTATTCCTGCTGAATTGATTGAAAGTGAGCTGTTTGGTCATATTAAAGGAGCCTTTACTTCTGCCATAAAAGATCGTCCAGGAAAGTTTGAAATCGCTAACGGAGGTACCCTGTTTTTAGATGAGGTGGCTGATATGAGCCTTGCTGCTCAGGCTAAAGTTCTGAGAGCGCTTCAGGAAAATAAAATTCAAAGAGTGGGGGGCGAAAAGGATATTAAAGTAGATGTTCGCGTTATTGCCGCTACAAATAAAAATTTAATAAAAGAAATTGAAGAAGGAAAGTTCCGTGAGGATCTATATCATCGGTTGGCAGTTATACTGATAGAGGTACCTCCACTGAAAGAAAGAAAGAATGACATTCCTCTCTTGGTGGATTATTTCGTCAAAAACTTAATAGTTGAACAGGGTCTTGAATCAAAATCCTTTTCCAAAGGTGCAATTGATCAACTGAAGGATTATCCTTGGACGGGAAATATTAGAGAACTTAAAAATGTAGTTGAAAGATTAATGATACTTGGTGCGAATCCAGTCACAGAGTTTGATATTCAACGATTTGCATCCAAACTCAAATCTTAGTTTATGATCCTAAAAATATTGACTGCTTTTTTGTTCAGTACTACCTGTCTATTTGGTCAAAATGATGAGCTGCATAAAACTAAAATCAAGAATATTTTTTCGCAAGTACTTGCTGTAGGGAAAAGTTACGATTGGTTAGATCACCTTACTAATCAAATTGGAGGGCGTTTATCTGGTTCATTGAATGCAGAGCGCGCCATCAAATGGGCTAAAGAAGAACTTGATTCATTGCCATTAGATTCTGTATGGTTACAAGCTGTAATGGTTCCTAAATGGGTCAGGGGTACTTTTGAGTACGCCAATATTGAATCCAGTCCGGGGAACACAATCAATGTAAATATTTGTGCCTTAGGCGGTTCTATTTCTACCCCTTCAATAGGTATAAGAGCAAATGTTGTTGAAGTTAGAGGTATTGATGATTTATCAAAATTGGGTAAAGAAAAAATAAAAGGTAAAATTGTTTTTTTCAATCGTCCCATGGATGAACAGAAAGTAAATGCCCTCGAGGCTTATGCGGCTGCAGTTGATCAAAGTTACAATGGTGCTGCTGAGGCAGCAAAATACGGAGCAGTAGCAATGATTGTTCGTTCAATGAACTTTAGAATGGATGATTATCCGCACACGGATGTTATGAGTTATGGAGACTTACCAACCAATAAGCGAATCCCAGCGGCAGCGATAAGTACTAATGATGCTCAGTTACTAAGTTCTATGATTGCATTGAACCCTAAATTGAGATTTTTTATAAAACAAAATTGTAGAAACTTTCCTGATGTCAAATCTTACAATGTTATCGCCCAAATTAAAGGATCAGAATCCCCTGAAAAAATAATCTTGGTTGGAGCTCACTTGGATTCATGGGATTTGGGTGATGGTGCGCATGATGATGGAGCTGGAGTGGTTCAGACAATGGAAGTAATGCGATTACTAAGTATGGATGATTATAAACCCAAAAATACTATCCGGATAGTATTATTTGCCAATAAAGAAAACGGATTGAAGGGAGCGATTGCTTATGCGAAAAGTGTCAAAAAAAATAAAGAACAGCATATTTTGGCATTAGAGTCTGATACAGGAGGTTTTACTCCAAGAGGATTTAGCTTTGATACTGATGATAAGTATTACGATAAAATCATAAAATGGAAGACTTTTTTCGACCCTTATTATATAAATCATTTTGAGCGAAAAGGAAGTGGAGCTGATGTGAAAAAACTCAAAGGAAAAGCAAAAGTTTTAGCGGATTTGAGAACAGACTCACAAAGATATTTTATTCATCAACATTCTGAGATGGATACTTTTGATCAGATCAATAAAAGGGAATTAATGTTGGGAGCAGCATCTATGACAGCCTTAGTTTATCTTACTGATCAAATAGGTATTCAATGAGATTTACTCACTAATCATATAATGTATTGATGAACCTTAATAGTTATACAAGAGAATTTAGTACTAATCTTAAATTAGCCTATCCAGTTATTGTGGGAATGTTAGGGCATACCGTGGTACAGCTCATTGATAATATTATGGTAGGTCAATTGGGACCAGCCGAATTGGCTGCTGTATCTCTTGGTAATAGCTTCATTTTTGTCGCCATGTCCTTAGGGATTGGATTCTCTACTGCCATAACTCCCATGATTGCAGAAGCTTTTGGTGCCAATAATCATAAAAAAGTCAGGTATGTATTTGTTCACGGATTAATTATATGTTTTGGTTTAGGACTCCTACTGGCTATATTGGTTCTTTTGGCACAGCCCTTGTCTTCTCAAATGGGTCAACCTACTGAGGTAGTCATTTTGGCAATGCCTTATGTTTTTTGGGTAGCACTATCTTTGGTACCTCTTGTAGGTTTTCAAGGACTTCGACAATTTGCTGAGGGTTTGTTTCAGACCCGTTTGGCAATGTTTGCAACCCTTTTGGGTAATTTAATCAATGTAATTTTAAACTACTTATTGATATTTGGACTTTATGGTTTTCCTGAATTAGGAGTTGAGGGTGCGGCATTGGGTACTTTGATTTCTAGATGGGCAATGGTTTTGTTTATGGTAATTAACGTAAAGAATAAAATTAGTTTTAGAAGATACAACCGCAAGCTTTTTAGAGTGAGATTAAACAAATCAATTTTCAATAGAATTTTTTCCCTGGGCCTTCCCTCAGCGCTTCAAATGTTTTTTGAGGTTACTTTTTTTACTTCGGCAATTTGGATGTCAGGACTCTTGGGAAAAAACCCACAAGCGGCCAACCAAATTGCACTTAATCTGACCTCCATGACATATATGGTCGCTCTTGGATTAGGGGTAACTGCCATGATACGTGTTGGAAATCAAAAAGGAAAAGGAAATATTGTTGATTTAAGAAGGTTGGCAATTTCTAACTTTTTACTTGTTGTACTATTGAGTTTTCTTTTTTGTCTAATTTTTATTTCTACACACCAGCATCTGCCATGGCTCTACCTTGATGCTAATAATCAAGATATTTCAAATGATGTATTTGAAGTAGTTGAAATTGCATCAAACTTAATTTTGATCGCCTCTTTTTTCCAGATAGCAGATGGAATGCAAGCAGTTGTACTTGGCGCTTTGAGAGGATTACAGGATGTCAAAATACCAGCATTTTTGATATTCATTTCCTACGGAACCATTGGTTTTCCCATTTCTTATTTGTTGGGTTTAAAAACCGATTGGGGGGCATCGGGAATTTGGATGGGTCTTTTGATAGGATTAACACTCTCGGCATTCTTATTGGTACTTAGATTTCAGTATCTTTCAAAAAAATTAGTTTCTCAGATGAACTTTTAATAATGGATTTACCTAAGTTTTTAATCGCTGATAACTCCGAATTGAAGAAAGCGATTTTTGTTGTTCACACAGAGTATCCTCGTTTTTTCTTAAATGTAGTTAATGATGAGGTTCACTGGATGGAGGAGTTTGAAAACGAGTACAGAGAGGAATTGGAATCTCAAACATCTTATCTTGTTGAAATGGCATTTGATTTCTATGATAAGGAAATGGAAAACTTTGAATAGAGCGTGGAGGAGCTGATTGCTTTAGATCAACAATTTTTTCTTTTTCTCAACCAAATGGGAACCAAAAACTTCGATGGTTTTTGGTTATTGATGACCAATAAGGCGACCAATATTTCAGTTTATTTGGTTTTGGCAGCGGTGTATTTTAAACATACCCAATTGAGGTCTTTTTTGATGTTACTATTTTTAGTTTTTCTTCTTATTTTGGTCACTGATCAGACAACCAATCTATTTAAAAATGGTTTTGAACGCTTGCGACCCTGTCATGAGCCCACACTAGAGGGTACGATTAGGCTTGTTAAATCCACCTGTGGAGGATATTATGGGTATTTTTCTGGCCATGCCTCTAATTCCTTTGCCCTAGCGGTATTTTTCTCAGGATTAATGGGTCTTAAATTCAGAAGACTTCCTTTTTTATTATTTTTTATTGCCTTCCTGGTCGCTTATAGTCGAATATATATAGGCGTTCACTACCCACTGGATGTTTTATCCGGTATGATTTTTGGCTCGATAGTTGGGATGATTTTTATCCTAATATGGAGGAGATTTAACGGCGAGTCTCTAGTCTACTCGTAATGCTGCTCTCCTTTTATTAGTTCAGGGGATTTTGCTTTAAATTTATTGAACCTAGGCTTAGAAACATTCAGTATATACAAGTCATTGGGGTTATTCCTCTCGTAGTCTTGATGATATTTTTCGGCATAGTAGAACTTTTTTAGGGGTTTGACCTCAGTGACTATGTCTTTATTGTAAACTTTTGACTTAGTGAGTTTAGTGATATAGTCTTTAATAATTTTTTTCTCCTCTTCATTTTGGTAAAAAGCCACTGATCGATATTGGGTACCACGATCAGGTCCTTGCTGATTGAGTACCGTTGGGTCATGGGAATCAAAAAACACCTCCACTAAGGTGGCAAAATCAATCTCATTGGGGTCATAGATTACTTCTACCGTCTCAGCATGTCCTGTTCTACCCGATATGACTTGATAGTACGTAGGATTTTTTGTATTCCCTCCAGCATAGCCAGAATAAGCTTCTTCAACCCCTTTAAGACTTTCATATACAGATTCTACACACCAAAAACATCCTGAGGCAAAATAGGCTATGGCCTTATCTTGATAATTATCCATAGGAAGCCAAACGGCTTGAAATCGATTTTCGGGCTCAGGTAAGCCTATTTGACAGGTATTCATAAATATCAAACTCAATAGAATATATATGGATTTCATTTTTAATGATTAATTAAGTCTACCTATAGAACGATTTTCTGTTCCTTCTATTTCATACAGTTTATCTCCCAATTTGATTCTCATTTCATTGGCAAGAGATTTTATTTTTTCTACCACTTCGGGGAACTCTGATGCCACATCATTGGTCTCACTGATGTCCAGTTTGAGGTTGTAGAGTTCAATTTTTTCAATTTTGTTCATTTCGTATTTGACTTGATAACCGTCTTTTCCACCTGCTTTGGTGTTTAGAGTTCTATAGGTGTGGGGAAAGTAGAGCTTCCAGTCTTTGTACCTTACTCCATGTAATTCATTTTCCTTGTAATAAAAGAAAAAAGCTTGGTGTTGGCTTTGATTGGTTTTACCCGTCCATATATTCCAAGCACTTTTTCCATCAATTTCGTTTATGGGCAGATCACAACCAGTTATTTCGGCAATGGTTGGGAGAACATCAATCGCCATCATTGGGGTGTCTATGGTTCTTCCCCCTTTAATTCCTTTGGGGTAGTAAACGACACAGGGTTCTCTTTGCCCCCCTTCCCATACGGTTCCCTTTCCCTCTCTTAAGGGCAAAGCGCTGCCTGCATGATTACCAAAACTCAACCATGGGCCATTATCACTTGTGAAAATAATGAGGGTATTTTCGTGGAGATTTTGTTCTTTGAGTTTTTTCACGATTTGTCCCACAGACCAATCAATTTCCATAATCACATCGCCATAAAGCCCTTGCTCACTTTTCCCTTTAAATTTATCAGATACCGCAATAGGGGTGTGGGGCATGGGGTGAGGAACATAGAGAAAGAAAGGATTGCCTTTATTTCTGTCTATAAAATCGACTGCAGCTTCAGTTAGCTCAGTCGTCAATTGACCTTGTTGCTCAAGCGTTCTTATTTCTTTTATTACCTCAAAGTCTTTGAAGAATGGGAGTTGAGGGTAGCTTTTTGCTAAATGATGATCTGGAGGTACTTGATTTCCATCATAATCTACTGGCCACATGTCATTTGAGTAAGGAATGCCTAAGAATTCATCAAAACCGTGATTAGTGGGTAAAAATTTGGGATGATGTCCCAAGTGCCATTTTCCAAAAATTCCTGTTTTGTACCCTTTGGCTTTGAGCATTTCGGCGAGGGTCGTTTCTTTTGGATTGATTCCTACATCGTGGTGAGGGAACAATGCCCCTGAAATACCAATTCTATTAGGATAACAACCTGTTAACAATGCTGCTCTTGACGCTGAACATACTGCCTGAGCAGCATAAAAATTGGTCAGTTTAAGCCCTTCCTTTGCCATTTGGTCTAAATGAGGAGTGTGGATATTAGGAGATCCAAAAATACTCAAGTCTTGATAACCTTGATCGTCAGTAAAAACAATAACTACATTGGGTAATGTACTTTTCGATACCTCTACTTTTTTGATGCAAGAGTTTAATGTCAAAAGACAAATAATAACATGGAATGGATATCTCATTTGATATTTTCTTAAATGTACAAATTTTGAAGAACTAGAGTGCTTACAGTTTACTTATAAAGTTCATTAACGATTTTCCAAAGGTGCTCCAACTGTACTTCTCTTGTGCTTTTTCAAAGGCAGGTTTAAAGTTTAATTTAGAGGGACCTTGGAGTATTTTATTTAAATTTTCAGCAATTTTTTTTGGTTGGTTTTCAGTGATTAATCCTGTTCGATCTTCAACAATGGGGGTGCTAAGTCCAGGAAGGTTTGATACCAAAAGTGGAGTTTTATAGTGGTAGGCTAGGGGGGTTACTCCGCTTTGTGTAGCACTAATATAGGTTTGAGCGACAACATCTGCCGCACAAAAAACAAGGCTAGATTTTTGAGAATTGGCATAGTTAAAATCACAAATCATACGGTCTTGGAGCTTGTATTTTTTGATGATACTAGTGTATTTATCTTCCGGTTCATAGGCCTCTCCGACTATGGCTAAGATTATATTAGAATCTTTTATAGGAGCTTGAGCAAATGCCTGAATCAGTAGAT
>CACLQG010000038.1 GCA_902609035.1 uncultured Bacteroidota bacterium | reverse complement strand
ATACTAATTCTCGATTGCAAAAACCTATTGATCCTAATTTTTAATTTAAAATGAAAATAATTGGTGCCAATTATCTTTAAAAATTTAACTTCATTATTATTAAAAAAAAACTGTTTATTGGTAAATGTTATTTAAATAAGAATTTTTTAAAATTAAAAACTTAAAATAAGTAATTTAAATAGTAATTGTAATTTTTATTGCTCTGTTAAATAATAAGCTATTATATTTAAAAAAACTATGAAAAAAATATACTTGATAATACTAATACTTTTTATGCCTAAAGTGGCTTTTTCTCAAAATGACATAAAAAATCAGAATATAATCAGGAGGAGATTACAGAATCCTTAGAATCAAAAAATCGATTTAGCATGGGTTGGTCTTATTATGGGAGAGGTTATTGAGTTGCTGCTATTGTAGACAGAGAATTTTTTGAATTATTCTCAAATGGTATTGGAGTAGAAAAATATTTTAAGGTAGATGAAGTTGAAACTTCATTCTTTTTGGTTACTAAGTTTCCAATTCAGAAATTATTTAATATATCCTCTGAATTTGAAATTTACCCAGGATATGAATATGGATCTTTTGGAGGTGAATTTGAATCCTATCCTTTTTTAGGTTTTTGATATCCCATTACAAAGATTGTTGGAGTCTAAACTGAAATTGGTTCGAGAGGAGTTCTCGGACTTTTTGCCAAGTTTTGACATTTGTAATTCTTTTATTCTGAATTCAAGACCTTAAGAAAATATACAAAATGAAAAACATCAAGGATCCTAAGAATTGGTTTGTGAAACTATTTACTCTTGGAAACACATTCAGTTTTCAAGATTTCTCCGATAATTTCAAAAAATATTTTTTAGAATTAACAGGTTTATTTTTAGCCATCACATTTACTTTTTATGTTGAGAGTAAGGGAGAGGATTTTCAAATGAAAAAAACTTACATTAAACTCGTGGAAGTAATTATAAAGGATTTGAAAGAAATAAAAGATTATACAATCAAATACTCAGAAGAAATAGACCGAATAGCATTACATTATAAAAAACAAATTGAAAAATGGGACATAAAAAATGACAGCGTATTTATTGATTTTGATCGTGATGATTCAGTTCCCGGTGGAAAGTATTTTTACGCTCCCTTGGCTATTTTTTCAAAAGACGAGCATTTTATGCCACCCTCTCTATCATTTGAAATTTTCAAATCTGGAAACCAAGAGTTTAGGATGGTGAACATGGATGTAACCCTAAAAATTGAAGAGCTTATGGAGGGAGAGGATTTGATAGCTTTAAAACAAAATACAAATTTAAGGGACGTCGAATTCATAAAATCCTTTCAAGAGTTGATTTACAAAAAATGGGTTTTGGATCTTTCTCCTTTCAATATCAAAGACAATGAATTTTGGATCAAAAACAGAAGGTACATTCAAAAAGATAAACAAATGAAATATCTGCTTGCCAATAGACAAGAATTTTGGGAGAATGAGGTAAAAGGTCATGTAGAGTCTTATTTGAAAATTGTTGAAAATGATATTAACTATTTTTCGGAAGTTGTTCAAGAGTTCAACAAAGAGCGTCATTTTATGTATTGGAAGATCAATTGATTTAATTACTGCTTTAAAGTATTTATAGTTCACTAATTTTTTTTAAAAATTCTGAAACAAGAAGCGTTAAATTTACTTTTTTTGATAAATAACTTTGTCAAAACCCTGGGCCAACCCAACTAACCCAATCATCAGAATAATCCTTTATTAAATCTATCATTAATAAAGTATATTTGGAAAAATGTTATTTTTTAAAATGAATCTAGCAATTTTTTTAGAAATGTTTACGTTTTTGCAAACACCATAAAATTATAGGCGATCACTTTTTAATTTATTCAAATCCTATTTCCAATAATTATATTTTAAACTTTTAAATATCCATATACATATTTTTAAAAATAAATTCGCAGATTTACTATATTGTGACAATATGATGCTAAAATGAATCGAAATAAATTTATTAAAAATAGTCTAATATTCGGTGCTGGAGGGATGTTTCTTCCCGATCTCAAAAGCTACGCAATCTCTAATTCATCTAAAAATATTACCGTAAATAGTCAAATAAATATTGGGAGTATAGGTATTAATGGGATGGGGTGGTCTAACACATTAAAAGCTATAAAAGTTCCAGGAGTTAATCTAGTAGCAGTATGTGATGTAGACCAAAATGCTATTGAAAAAAAATTATCCCACAAATCAGTAGCGCACCTCAATGACAAAATTAAAATATATACGGACTATCGAAAAATGTTGGATCAAAAGGATATTGATGTAGTCTATATAGGTACTCCAGATCACTGGCATGCGCTGATGATGATTGATGCGGCAGCAGCCGGAAAGCACGTATATGTCGAAAAACCTATTGGAAATTCTATCGGGGAATGTGAAGCCATGGTAGCTGCTCAAAAAAAATATGGAAATATCATACAAGTTGGGCAATGGCAAAGGAGCACAACTCATTTTCAAGATGCTATGGCATTTGTACATAGTGGTAAACTTGGCCCAATAAGAACCGTCAAGGTTTCTTGTTATCAAGGATGGATGAGTCCTCAACCCAAAGTTGCCGATAGTCAACCCCCACAAGGGGTGGATTATCAATCATGGTTGGGCCCTGCTCCAAAAAAAACCTTTAATGCGAGTAGATTTCACTTCCATTTTCGCTGGTTTTGGGATTATGCTGGTGGTTTAATGACTGACTGGGGCGTACACCTTCTTGACTACGCACTAATAGGCATGAAAGCTTCTTTTCCCAAAACGATTGTTGGTCTCGGTGGACAATTTGCCTATCCTAACTTATATCAGGAAACTCCGGATACCCTCTCAACACTTTATGAGTTTGACCAATTCAATTTAGTTTGGGATTCAGCGATGGGGATAGATAATGGATCCTATGGAAGAGATCATTGTATTGCTTTTATAGGCAACAATGGAACATTAATTGTGGACAGAAATGGCTGGGAGGTTATTGAGGAAAGAAGAAGTGAAAATAAGGTCTTGATCCCACTACAAAAGAGTTCCAACAACGGACATTTCCAACATCAGATCAACTTTATGGAAGCAATAAGGGAAAATAAACCTGAAATATTAAATTGTAATGTTGAGGAAGCGGCACATGTTGCCAAAGTCGCTCAAATGGGAAATATATCCTTTAGATCTAATCAAAAATTAGATTGGTTGACTGAAGAAAATAAATTTTCAGACTCAAAAATCAATCAATTATATTATACAAAAGAATATCACAATGGTTATAAATTACCCAAAATATTTTAGAAATAAGTGAGAAAAATTATTTCCCGAGCTCCTGGAAGAGTATGTCTTTTTGGTGACCATCAAGATTATATCCAACTCCCTGTTATAGCTTGTGCTATTGATCGTTTGATGCAAATCGATGCGGTTGAAAACGGAAAAAAATATTTTGAAGTTGAAATGCCAGACTTAGATCAAAAAAAAATTATTCCAATCAAGCAAAATCTTGATCTAATTCCAAGAGGGGATCTCTTAAATATTGCACTTAAGGTACTACAAAAAAAAAACATTACTCCGGATAGAGGATTTCATGTTTTGATCACCAGCCAAATACCAATCAATGCAGGCTTATCAAGCTCATCCGCATTGACCGTTGCTTGGATTCAATTCTTGATTAGCGCTTTCTCAAATCAAAAAATTTCTCCTAAAGATCTAGCTTTATTGGCCTTTGAAACCGAAGTAATTCAGCAGGGTTCCTCAGGGGGGAAAATGGATCAGTTTACCATTGCAATGGGAAACACAATATTCCTCGATACCCATACCAATCGTTTTCAACATTTCGATAATTTAAATTTGAATTTAGTGGTAGGAGTTTCGGGGATATCAAAAGATACTTTTGGGACCCTTTCGCATTTAAAAAGTAATACATGGAAATCCATTAATCAAGTGGAGAGTCAAATACCAGGCTTTAAAATTGCCAATAGCAAAGTTAAGGATCTTGAAAAAAATTTAGAATATGTAGAAACTAAACTTAAACCCTTTTTCTATGCCACTGTCAGTAATCATGATATAACTCAAAGGGCAATGGAAGCATTGCGGGAAGATGAATTAAATCCAAATAAGCTGGGAGAACTGATGAATGAACACCACTATATCCTCAAATCATATCTTAAAATTACACCCCCATTAATTGATCAAATGATAGACAATGCAAATATAAGTGGAGCTTTAGGAAGTAAAATTGTTGGTTCTGGTGGAGGAGGTTGTATAGTCTCAATAACCAAAAAAAAAAATAAACAACAAATCATTCAAGCCATTAAAGCTACTGGAGCGAAAGATGCTTTTGCTGTTAATATAACAAATGGTGCTTACGTTAAAACAAATTTTTAATGACTAAAAACATCATTATACTGGCTGGAGGAGCTTCCTCACGAATGAAAAAATCAATTGATAAAAACTTAACTCCCGAAAAAATTACTCAAGCTAACCAACTCAGCAAAGGGTTAATTAAATTTGGAGGTAGACCATTTCTCAACTATTTAATGGAAAATATTTTAAAAGCCAAGTTTAAAAATATTTTCATTATTACAGGAGAAAATTCTTCAATGTTTCGTAAAATTTTTGAAAACAATACAGAATTTGAAAGACTCCGTTTTCATTTTGCAACGCAGTTTATTCCTCAGGGTCGTGAAAAACCATTTGGGACTGCCGATGCACTTCTTCAGTGTCTTGATCAATATCCTAGTTTAAAGAAAGAAAGTTTCTGTGTTTGTAACAGTGACAATTTATATTCAATAAATGCCCTTAAGTTGCTTAAAAATGTTAATGAAAAACAAGCAATTTTAGCATACGATATAGATCATTTACATTACACCAAAGAAAGGATATCACGATTTGCTGTAATGAAATTCAATAAAAATTATGATTTACTGGACATCGTTGAAAAGCCCGAAACTTCAAAAATTGAAAATTACACGGATACTTTTCAAAAAATAAGAGTAAGCATGAATATCTTTCTATTTGATGGAGAGTTATTCTGTAAATATTTAAATAATTGTCCCCCGAATCCAATTAGGAATGAAAAAGAACTACCCACCGCATTGTTAAATATGATCAATGATGGTATTTCAGTTAAAGGTATTCCCATTGCTGAACATGTACCTGACCTAACCTCTAAAGGGGATATTTTAGAATTGGAAAAATATCTAAAAGACCAATAAAACTTTCAGTAAGTGAAACATATATAATAATTTATTTCTTTTTTAATGATAATAATGAATAAAGTATAACATTTGATATGATAATTTGTCAACTTCTCATTTATCTTACTTAAGTAAGGAAATACTTCAAATTTAAAGTAACAACTCAATAATTTTAAATTATAGTTCAATTATTACCTTGGAATCAATATTTAAGAATTACGAAATCACCCCTAACACATGGGATGAAATGTTTTGCGAAGACGAAAAAGTCAGAAATGAGTACAACTATTTCGGTGAATACCTTTCTAAAATTCCACTAGATAGCCTCAATAAAATGCAAGAGTTCTCCCGACAGTTTTTTATGAATCAAGGGGTAACTTTTACTGTTTACAATAATAAAAAGGGAGTAGAAAGGATATTCCCCTTTGATATTATACCTAGGATTATTGAAAATAAAGAATGGAAAATAATTGAATCAGCAATAATTCAAAGGATAAAGGCACTAAATTATTTTTTAAAAGATATTTATCACGAGCAGTTTATAATTAAAGACAAAATTATCCCTGCTGAATTAATTGCTTATCACCCCAATTTCTTAAGGGAAATGAAAAATCTTGCGGTACCTGAGAATATTTATACCCACATATCAGGAGTTGATTTGATTAGAAACAATGATGGTAAGTTTTATATTCTTGAGGACAATTTGAGAACCCCCTCTGGAGTAAGCTATATGCTTGAAAATAGGGAAATAACCAGAAGGCTTTATCCAAATCTGTTACCACAACAAAAGGTACTTCAAGTAAGTAATTATCCACAAATGTTATACAACCAACTTACTACACTTTCTAAAAAATCAAATCCTGTAATTGCTTTATTAACACCCGGTTTATATAATTCAGCATATTATGAACATACAGCTCTGGCCCGTCTTATGGGAGTTGAACTTGTTGAGGGAAGTGATTTGGTTTTGGTTAACCATAATGTTTACATGAAAACAGCTGGAGGACTTAAAAAAATTGATATTATCTACAGAAGAGTCGATGACGACTTCTTAGACCCCTTAACCTTTAATTCTTCCAGTGTACTAGGTTTAGCCGGGATAATGGAGTCATATCGTCAAGGAAATATTATTATTGTAAATGCACCGGGTACGGGAATTGCAGATGATAAAGCCATTTATATTTATGTGCCAGAAATGATTAGATATTATCTTAATGAAGACCCTATACTTGAAAATATTAAAACCTACCAACTATCTATACCCGACGAGAAAGCCTATGTCTTAAAAAATATAGACCAAATGGTAATTAAAAAAACAGATGGAAGTGGTGGATATGGAATGTTAATGGGTACCAGCGCATCCGAAAAAGAAATTGAGGATTATAAAAAAAATATTGAAAAAAAACCCGAGAAGTATATAGCTCAGCCTACCTTGAGTTTGTCCACTACACCTTGCATTATTAATAACCAATTGAGTCCTAGATGTGTTGATTTAAGACCTTTTGCTGTATATGGATCAAATGGAATTAAGGTTTGTCCTGGCGGGTTGTCCCGCGTGGCACTTAAGAAAGGTTCTTTGGTCGTCAATAGTTCTCAAGGGGGCGGAAGTAAAGATACATGGGTGATTAAAAATGATTAAATTATGCTAAGTCGCGTAGCAAATAATTTATTTTGGATGGATCGTTACATGGAAAGGAGCTATGGTTTATTAAACCTTATCATAACCAACTACAATTCAACTCTAGATTCAGGTGACTACTCTTCATGGAATAGGATATTAAAAACCTATATGGGTATAAGTGAAGAAATGAATAATCATAACCATAAAGACTCGATTTCAATAATCGCTTTTATCCTATTTAATCAGGAAAATCCCAATACTATTACCAATATGATTATTAAGGCAAGGGAGAATGCGAGAAGTGTTCAGGAGCACATTTCGAGAGAGCTTTGGCTTTCGGTTAACAAATATTATTTGTCTATAACCGATGAAAAAATGATGCAGATATACAAAAAAAGTGACACAATAGAGTTTGTAAATGACCTCATACAGTTCAACCATATTTATTATAGCGTTGCTGATCTTACTCAAGAAAGAGGAAATGCCTACTGCTTCATGAATTTAGGAAAGTACATAGAAAGGGTGGTTCAGAGTATGGATTTTCTTAGTGTCAGGATTATAAGTCTAAATGATGAAAATCAGATATTATCTGAAAGTTTTTTTTGGAAAAACCTCTTGACTTATATTGGAGGATATCAGTTGTATGTTAAAACCTATAAATCAATTTTCAAAGTTGAAAATATTATTGAAATGATTGCAATCAACGAACATTTCCCACGTTCTATACGATACAGCATAAACAAGCTAAATATTCATATTGAGCGTTTAAACAGATTCAATCAATTGATAGATAGAGATCTATTATTTACCATCGGAAAACTAAAAAACACCTTGGATTATACAACCATCGACTCAATCAACGAAATCGGTCTTAATAAATTCCTAGAAAATCTAAAATACGATCTGAACGAAATTTCAATCAATATCAACAAATTATATTTTTCACAATCTTATTAATTCAACATGACTAAATTTTATTTGTATCACACCACTGATTATACTTACTCAGACCCTGTTATTGAAAGTTCCAATAAGATTTTACTTTATCCATACAACGATTTAAATCAACAATTGGTAAATCACAGTATAAGCGTATCAGGAAATCCAAATATTTTCACATATATAGACGACTATAACAATCGAGTTGGGTTTTTTACGATTGCTCCCCCTATTAAATCATTGGTCATTAGCTCAGAGGCTGAAATTATTTCAAAAAAGATTATTTTTCCAGACGATAAATTACACGCTGATGAGCAATGGTCATTACTAAAAAAATATCAGAAATCTATTGATTTCCTCCCATTTCTCATTAATGAGAAAATCAATGCAGATAATGAGATAACCAAATTATTAAGTAGGAGCATTAATACAAATTATTCACCCTTGGATAATGCAAAAATATTATGTGATTATATCCACAAAAATTTTGTTTACCAAAAGGGAATAACCAATGTATTTACTAGAATTGATGAAATTTGGAAAATAAAATCTGGGGTTTGCCAAGACTTTACTAATGTATTGATCTTCCTATGCAGAAAAGCAAAAATTCCTGCAAGATATGTAAGTGGTTATGTTTTTGCTGATAAAACACTTAGGGGAGCAGGGGCAACACATGCATGGGTAGAAATTTTTATCCCTAATTATGGATGGTTGGGATTGGATCCGACCAATAATTGCATTGCTAATGATTTTCACATTCGATTGGCAGTTGGTAGAAACTATGAAGATTGTGCCCCTGTTAAAGGAGTTTACAAAGGAAATCAAACCCAATTAATGAATGTAAATGTTCACCTAGGCACCAAAAGAAAAACAAAAAATTTTGAGTTGTCAAATAAACAAAACCTTGATAATACAAACTTCGAAAATCATAAACAAAATAGTTTTAGAAAAAATCTTGAAATGATTCAACAGCAGCAACAGCAATAGAGATTATAAATAAGGTTTTCAACATCAAATGTAGATTTATTAAATAAAAATTTTAAAATGATTTAATTTCATTTTATCTTAGATTAAGGTTATAATTAATAATTAAAATACAATCAATGGCCAATCACTTATCTATGAGGTCTGGAAACCCAGTTCTCTCCAAATCAACTTTTTCATCTGCTAGAGAGCACTCTGAAACCATGACCATCAATGGTACCGTAAATAAAACTGCTATCTGTTTGTTCCTAATGGTAGGAACTGGTTATTTAACGTTTAATTCGATCAACCCAGGAATTTTAATAGCCTGTGGAATTGGAGGTTTTGTTGTAGCCATTGTTACTGTTTTCAAAAAAGAATGGGCTCCAATTACAGTACCTCTTTATGCTATTTTAGAAGGAGGATTATTAGGAGGTGTGTCTTTCATGTACAACAGCCTCTATGACGGGATAGTAACCAATGCAATTTTTCTAACTGTTGGTATACTTTTATCTCTTCTTGTTGCATATCGTTCAGGATATATAAAGCCTACTGAAAATTTCAAATTGGGAATTTTTGCAGCCACAGGTGGTATTGCCATTATTTATTTGATAAATTTTGTCATGGGATTTTTTGGATCCAGTATGGGTATCATGCAAATTGATAATGCATCCCCTATGAGTATTGGGTTTAGCATCGTTGTCGTTATTATTGCTGCTCTTAATTTAGTTTTAGACTTCGACTTTATTGAAGAAGGGTCTGAGAAGGGAGCCCCAAAGTACATGGAATGGTATGGGGCTTTTGGTCTTTTGGTTACCCTAATTTGGCTATATCTCGAGATTTTAAGACTTTTAGCCAAGCTCAATTCCAGAAGATAATTTTGAAGTAATTCCCTAAATTTATTATTCATACATAAGCCATGTTAATTAATTTAGAATTCCAAAATTTGAAATTTTTCTAGCCTATTTATCAGTTTTAGAGAAGGCTTTGCACATTAGATATATATTTTTATCATCATACAAAATTTTGAGTTGCGTTTTATTTTCGAAGTTGGTCTGGTTGTCAGGAAAATATCTCCAATTTATGTAAGTTGAATCTGCTGTTTCCCAAACTTCCTCTAAATCATTTCCATCAATTGTAATGGCGGATGAAATAAATTTTACATTTATATTGGGGGAGGTTTCCTGTGCCAAACCCATGTCAATATTTACCAATAAAATT
>CACLQG010000037.1 GCA_902609035.1 uncultured Bacteroidota bacterium | reverse complement strand
AGACACGAATGGTTTTGGGAACCCGGGGATGAGCAACACATTTATCCCCTAGAGGAGCTGATGCACATGTACTACAATTCAGTGGGACACAATTCTACACTCATAATGGGGCTTACCCCCGATCCTCGGGGGCTTTTACCAGAAGCTGATGTAAAACGATTGGAGGAATGGGGAGCAGCCATTCAAAAAAAGTTTTCAAAACCTATTGCCTCCACCTCTGGAAAAGGAAAAGAAATATTTCTCTCTCTAAAAAATCCTCAGAGTTTAAAAAATATTGTCATTCAAGAAGATATTAGTCAAGGTCAAAGGGTAAGAACCTATAACGTCCAGGCTTTAACAGATGGAGAATGGAAAATTATTGCTGAGGGCGAAAGTATTGGACATAAAAGAATACACCTCATTGAACCTACAGAAGTGTTGGAATTAAAATTGGAAATTCTGCAAAGTATTCTCCCGCCTATCATTGAAAAGTTTTGTGTTTATTAGTTTTTTTTTATTTTTTTGATTTTCTATTTTTCTCCCGAAGAAAATACAAAAGGATTCCTGACAAGAAAATGGCCAGAGTGCCCACTACAGTGGTGAGATAAGAATGCGCAAAGGGTTCGCAGTTGGGAAAAATCGTGGTGTATAATGTCATTACCACAATAGCCAATATGCCCACAAAAAGTCCAATAATGGCGTGCATATTACTTTTCAAATTTGAGAAAATTCCCAAAAGGAACAAGCCCAACATTCCACCACTTAATATAGAAGCGTATTTCCACCATACATCCAGTATATTTTTGACATCAATCATGACAAGAGCAATAGAAATGGAGATAAGACAAATCGTAAACGTACTGACATATAAAAACCAAAGTTTCTGTTTTTCATTTGTCTTTTTCTTAAAATAATCTGAAAGTAGAACCGTAGAAGCACTATTAAAACTGGTGGAAATAGTACTCATCCCGGCAGCAAAAATAGAAGCTATCAATAAACCTGACACCCCGTTTGGAAGCTCCGTGACTATAAAATGAGGGAATATCTTGTCAGGTGCGTTAATCAAGTTCTCTGGCAATCCACTGTTTACTTTGTAATAGGCATATAAAGCAGTCCCAATAAACAAAAAAACTGCAGAAACAGGTAAATACAAAATGCCGCCGTAAAAGGCGGATTTTTTTGCACTGGTATCAGAGGAGGAAACCATGTAACGTTGTATATAGTTTTGATCAATCCCGAAATTTTGAAGATTGATGAATATACCATAGATAAATACGACCCAAAAAGTCGGTTCTGTAATGGAAACTCCAAAATCTCCCAAACTGAATTTGTGGTCCTCTTTAGCGATTTCAAAAAGCTGACTAGTGCCCTCTGGCATACCCAATATAAGTATACCAACACAAAAAATAGCTCCCAAAATTAGAACAATACCTTGAATGGCATCTGTCCATAAGACAGCCTCTATTCCTCCAATAATGGAATAGGCAGTTACGAATGCACCAGTAAAAATAATTACTATCACCATATCCCATCCTAATATCATATTTACGGCCAAAGCAAGTAAGTAAATGATAGTTCCCACCCTCACCAATTGGGTAGAGAGGTAACATAAGGAAACATAAATCTTTGCCCAAGGACCAAATCTTTGTTCCATATATGTATAAGCAGAGGAACTATTGATTTTTCGGTAAACAGGTATGAAATACCGAACTGTAATCAATACTGCTACAGGTATTGAAAGACTGAAAACAAAAGCATTCCAATTGGATCCATAAGCACTACCAGGTAGCGCCAAATAACTGATACTGCTAACAAAAGTCGCAAAAATAGATAGGGTTACCACCCATTGGGGTGTTCTTCCTGAACCCAAAGTAAAAGACTTAGAAGTCCGTTTTTTGGAGAAAAAAATGACACTCAAAAAAAGGGTACCCAAAAGGTAGCCAATAAAAACAATCAGGTCTATGCTGCTCATGAAATCAAAATATTATTTGAATTCCAAAACAACATGTTTGATATTCCTTCTATTGTAGGTATAACTGATGTGAATTTCTCCATTGGTAGATTCAACAACGGCAGGATAACTGAACTCTCCCCTTTTTTGATTTTCCAATGACAAAACTTCTGACCAGTCGTTTCCCGTTTTAGAAAGTGCTACAGATAATTTTGAACGTCCATTTCTTCCTCGCACTGTAGGATTGTATACCAATAAATGGTAACCATTAGAAAGCGTAAGTGCATCGGTCCCTGAATTGGGGTTGGGAAGATCAGTTCGGGTAATGGTACTCCAAGAGTCGCCATTGTCCTCAGAAAAAGCCTGCATAACCGAATTGTTCCTACTCCTACACAATATTTGAAGACGCTGGTCTTCTAGCACCAATATACTGGGCTGAATTACATCAAATGGAGTCTGATGGTCGATAGATATCTTTATCCATGACTTGCCATCATCGGTGCTTTTTTCAATATGGGCCTTCCAGCTGAGTCCTTCAGCGGTTGTCGTTTCTGTACTTGAAGGGGAAAGAATGGTGCCATCACTCAACTGTACGGGTTTATTTTTTATTGGTCCTAATATATCTTGTGGTAGCCTAACTCCATTAGACCAGATTTTACCTTGGTCGTCAGAAGTTTTTACCATACCCCACCATTCACGGGGAGAGGGGCCTACCTTATAAAAGAGGCTTAAAATTCCAGATTGAGATTGAAATAATACGGGATTCCAACATGGATAGAGCTCACGATCAGACGCTAATCCTGTATCAATCAACTTAGGAGGCTCCCATTGATTACCATTGGAATGAGAGAGCCAGATGGAAACATCGTCCTTTCCTTC
The DNA here is from genome assembly GCA_902609035.1 of uncultured Bacteroidota bacterium. Next base: position 7,322 of record CACLQG010000037.1, on the reverse strand, counting down.
TCTAGAACCACCGAAAGCCGCGATCAAAAATTTATTTTCTGAAACCTCTACAATGGAAGAAGCATGACACTCTTTGAATGGAGGAGTGTCGTAAACCATGATTTCACTTTTCTTAACCAAATTCATCTGTGCTAATAAAGAGACTGGAAAAAAAATACTCAAGATGAATAATACTGAAGTTAATAGTTTCATTTTTTTGCTTGTTTTATTTTATGTCATTGTAATTTACAAAAAAGTGAAAATGACCGCGAATAAAATAATATATGCATAACAGTTGATAGTCTTTAAAAATTAATTAAAAGAAAAAATCAGGAAGTAAACAGCATAATTGAATCAAAAAAGATGTTTATCCGTTTAATCTTTGTTTAACCATATCAGAAATGGTTTTGCCGTCAGCTTTTCCCAGCATTTTTTTACTGGCCATACCCATGACTTTACCCATATCTTTCATACCCTTGGCTCCTGTTTTGGTAATGATTTCATCCACTATTTTTTTTATAGCATCGGCGGACATTTGTTCTGGCAAAAATTGAGCGATAATCTTGGCTTGTGCCTCCTCTGGTGCAGCGAGATCATTACGATTTTGCTCTCGGTAAATAGCTGCACTGTCTTTTCTTTGCTTGACTAGTTTTAGAAGTAACTTAATTTCATCATCCTCAAATAAATCAGTATTGCCAGCACTGGCTGTTTTCGTCAAAAGCACAGCTGATTTTATTGCTCTTAACGCTTCAAGTTTGAGTGAATCTTTAGCCCGCATAGCGGATTTGAGATCTTCGGTAAGGTTATTGAGTAAAGCCATAAAATTAATCTACATTATCGTGTAAAAATGAATTGTTTGAGCGTAATTGGATTTCATCATTCTTGTCATTATCTAAAGACATTCTCGAATCATTGGTCCCTGAAGAGGAATCCTGATCCAATTCCAGTCCCATTCTTTTGTAGGCAGGTTGCTTTTCATATTCATCAATTTTGCTCATGCTGTGCTTGAAAGCATAATTGAATTTTTTCAAATGATCCTTCCTTTTTTCGTTTTCCTGAACTGCAGTATCTTTGATTGTTCTGTAGAAGGGTGAATCGTCTTGAGGAGATTTTATCTGTTTGTCATTTTCCAGTGCAGTGGTATCCATTAATTTTTCGACCACTTCAAATTTGAAATCTTCGGCCTCAATAAGACCAGGATCGTCTTTTATCTCCTGTTCCTTCTCTGATAGGGTATGGACTATTTTTTTGGAAGAGGTATCTTCTGTTTCCAAAATGGGCAAACCAAAATCGAAGGTAAATTGATTTTCTTCCTCTTGCTCTAGCTCTAGTGATTCAACAACCTCGAGATTCAATACTTCTTGATCAAGATCATTTATAATAAATTTTTCTCCTACCTCATCATTTGTCTTTTTTTCAATAGGCTCTACTTGCAGTAATTCATAAACCACCTTTATGTTTTCTATTTCTTTATTAGAGACGATCAATTTATTTTCAAAATCTATGATCTCAGTCTCATTTTCATAGGCTGGAACAATTTCGCCAATCACAGGAATAGAAAATAATTCCCCCTCTTCTACTTTCTCATCCTCAGTTTCAAAACCAAAGTTAAAAGGTTCCTCTTCCTTCTCATAAACCATTTGATCCTCATCCATCTCTTCTTGATATGCTAGATTTAAATCCTCCCTTTCCAATGCATAATCTACAGAGGCAGCTTCCTCTTGGTCTACACAATCCTCCTCTTTATCTTCTGGTTCAGTTTCGACTAAATCCTCAGTTTGAGGCATTTTAAATTTCTCTTTCTTCTCCTCACCACCCATTAGTTCATGCTCCAATACCTGGTCTTCCTCTAGGGTATATATAATTTTTTTGGCTTCGGTATTAATAATTTGATGTTGTTGATCCACACCAAAACCCGTAGCAATAATGGTGACTGATACTAAACTTCCAAGTTTTTGATCTTCACCTATCCCCATAATAATGTTGGTATTATTTCCCGCCTCTGCTTGGATAAAGTCATTGATTTCACCAATCTCATCTATAGTAATCTCCTCGTTACCCGAGACAATTAAAAGCAATACATTTTTACAACCTGTTATTTTATTATCATTCAATAATGGGGAATCCAAGGCGTTGATTATGGCATCTTGAGCGCGATTGGTTCCGCTGGCAGAACCTGAACCCATTATCGCGGTTCCACTTTCTTTTAGTACGGTTTTAGCATCCTTTAGGTCAATGTTCTGTCGGTAGTGGTGAGTGATCACCTCTGCAATTCCTCGGGCTGCCGTTGAAAGAACCTCATCAGCTTTGGAAAAGCCTGCTTTAAAACCTAAATTACCATAAACCTCTCTGAGTTTATTATTGTTGATTACAATAAGGGCATCAACATTTTTTCTGATGTTTTCTAAACCTAATTCGGCTTGTTCCAACCTTAACTTGCCCTCAAAATGGAAAGGCATGGTGACAATCCCTACTGTAAGAATATCCATTTCCTTTGACATTTTGGCTATGATCGGTGCTGCACCTGTTCCAGTTCCTCCTCCCATCCCTGCAGTAATGAATACCATTTTAGTTTGGGTGGTAAGTAGGTTTTTGATGTCCTCAAAACTTTCCTCTGCAGCCAATGCTCCTACTTCTGGGTTGGCACCGGCCCCCAAACCTTCGGTGAGTGAAGCGCCCAACTGAATTTTGATCGGCACTGAACTTTCATTTAAAGCTTGAGCATCGGTATTGATAACTACAAAATCAACGCCATTAATCCCTTGTTGAAACATATAGTTGATGGCATTGCTTCCTCCTCCACCTATTCCAATGACCTTGATTACGTTGCTTTTGTTCTTGGGTAAATCAAAACTAAAATTGTTACTCATTTCAGGTTCCATTATAATGATTTTAAGCGTTATCTAAAAATTCTTTAAACTTTTCAACCCATCGTTCCAAAATGGTCTTCCTATTAGATTGCATTAGGATAGCTTCTTCCTCTTGAACAGGCTTTATTTCTAGCGAATCTTCGGGGCTCTCACTTTCTTCAGTCTCAGTACTTTCAAATTTGTTTTTTTCTTTTTGCTCCAATGCATTCATCAGCAATCCTACAGCAGTAGCAAGAATAGGACTGGTCTCTGATTTATGGGTATCGCCCGCAAGGTGCTCACTCGGATAACCAATTCGTGTATCCATTCCTGTAATGTACTCAACCAATTGTTTGAGGTGTCTCAATTGACTCCCACCGCCAGTCAATACTACCCCGCCAATCAATTTTTTCTTTTGATCGTCATGGCCATAGTTTTTAATTTCCAGATATACCTGCTCAATGATTTCAACTACCCGAGCATTGATTATTTTAGAAAGGGTTTTGAGTGATATCTCCTTAGGTTCTCTACCCCTAAGACCAGGAATTGAAACGATTTCTGAATCTCTGTTTTCCCCAGGCCAAGCAGACCCAAATTTTACTTTAAGCAATTCGGCTTGTTTTTCAATAATAGAACAGCCCTCCTTAATGTCTTCTGTGATCACATTACCACCAAATGGGATTACTGCCGTGTGTCGGATAATGCCATCTTTAAAAATAGCAAGATCTGTTGTCCCACCTCCTATATCGATCAATGCGACACCTGCCTCTTTTTCTTCTTGACTCAACACTGCTTCTGAAGAGGCCAATGGCTCAAGAGTAATGTTTCCCATAGATAAACCAGCACTTTTAACACACCTACCAATATTTTTGATAGAAGATACCTGTCCGACCACCACATGGAAGTTGGCTTCCAATCGACCTCCATACATTCCTATGGGTTCTTTGATTTCAGCCTGTCCATCTACCTTGTATTCTTGGGGGAGCACATGAATAATTTCCTCTCCAGGCAGCATAACCAATTTATAAACCTGCAGTATTAGTCGCTCCACGTCCTTTTGAGAAATAACCTCCTGTGGATTTGAGCGGGTGATGTAATCACTATGCTGCAAACTCCTAATATGTTGACCTGCAATACCCACCACGACATCACTAATCTCTTCACCTGAAACCACTTTTGCCTCCTCCACTGCTTGTTGAATGGATTGAATTGTTTGGGTGATGTTGTTCACAACTCCCCTATGAACTCCTAGGCTTTTGGATTTCCCAATTCCTAGGAGTTCAACTTTTCCAAACTCATTTTTATCCCCCACCATTGCTACGATCTTGGTTGTACCAATATCGAGTCCTACAGAAATGTTTGAATGCTTCATATTGCTGATTTAAGATCCAACTACTTGATTTTTAAATTTTAAGTTGATAAAACTATATTCTCTTTCTAAGGTAAAATTATCGTGATAGGCACAAAAAACCTTCAGTTTTGAAAGCTTTTCAACTATACCTTGCATTTGACCAATTTCTATTTCAAATTCATAAGACCTCAGGCCTATGAAATAAGAATTTGATCGGTATTGTATAAAAGCCAACTCATTATGTAAAAATGTGTCGGCACTTAAATGCTTAATAAATAACAAAAGTTCGTTCTTTTGATTTTCCTTAAGTTCACCCAAAAAGAGCGGAACTTTTGGCGTATGATTTTTTGAAACGGGGAAATAATTACCCTCTTTATCCAAATAAAATTGATCTACACCTTGAATTCTTACAACTGGATTTTTTTCTTGGATAGTTACGCCTAAAACACCTTTTTTAAATTGAAAAACCTCAGCATTATCTACGTAAGGATTGTTTTCTAAAAAGATTTCAAGCATACTCAAAACTAAACTATCTTTAGTCTTCCACGGAAGCTCTCCTTTCTTTTGTATTAACAATTTATTAACGACTGAATCAGATAAAAATCGAGCACCTTGAGATTCAAAACTTACCGCTACTTTTTTAATTAATCGTCTGCTGTTGTTGAGATAGGAAAATGATGACATGATTAAAATCAAGATCAAAACCATTACTAAAAAGAGGTAATTTTTGTATTGCATTTAGGCTGATTTTTTTAATTTTTGAATGTGGTTTCCAATGTCTCCTGCTCCCAAAACCAATATCAATTCTGCGGTAGAATCGGTAAGGGTATTTTTAAAATCTTTCTCTGATATTTTTCTCTTGTTTTGGTTATTAATATAACCCAAAAGCACATCCGAATTCACTCCCGCTATCGGTTGTTCTCTTGCTGGATAAATATCCATCAAAACGATTTCATCAAATTGATCCAAAACCTCCACAAATCCCTCCATAAAATTTTGGGTCCGCGAAAAAAGATGCGGTTGAAATACCACCATATTTTTTTTGTTTGGGTAAAACTCTGATACGGTATTTAACACCGCTTTTATCTCCTTAGGGTGATGGGCATAGTCATCAATAATTACCTTATCATAAAGCGAAAAGACTTCCATTCTGCGATGTATACCCTCAAAATGCCCCAAAGCAGGTAATGCCTCCTCTACAGGAAAACCTGCTGTATCCAAAATAGCTAATGCACCAATGGCGTTTGATAAATTATGCTCACCTATGGATTTCAAGTAAACATTATTATAGATTTGTGATGGGGTAACCAAATCAAAATGATAACCTTGTTCACTCGCGAGGATATTTCGAGCAAAGTAATTAGTTTTGTCATCTACACCATATCCAATTCCATTAATGTCAACTCCTTGAGCGACAACTATTTTTTGTGTTACCCTTTCAGAAAATTGGATAAAAGCCTTTTTCATGTTGGCATGATCACCATAAATATCCAAATGATCGGCATCGGTAGCCGTAATACAGGCATAATCAGGATGCAATTGAAGAAAGGATTGGTCATATTCGTCAGCCTCTACAATGAAGTAACGACTCCCTTTTTGAATAATATTACTTTGGTACTCTTTCATAATCCCACCCAAGAAAGCAGTAAACTCCAAATTCAAATGGGCGAATAAGTGAGTTAAAAAAGAGGCTGTAGTTGTTTTGCCGTGTGTACCTGCGATGGCAAAAACTATTGATTCTTTTGTGATTTCTCCCAAAACTACAGCTCTCTTTTTAATTACATTTCCCCGAGAACTAAAAAAACGGAGTTGTGGATGCTCACTGGGTACTGCAGGCGTATAAATAATTTGGGTATCCTGTTTACAATAATCCTTTGGAATGGCAGCAACAGATGTATCGAATGTTACTGGAATACCCATATCCATCAAATGGGAGGTTATCGTGCTTGGTGTTTTATCATATCCCATCACTCTATTACCCTGATCAAATAGGTGTATTGCCAAGGCGGACATACCTATCCCCCCTATGCCTATAAAATAAAATGTTTTTCCGTTTTGTTTCATTTTTGCAATAAGTTTTCTATGAGATTGACAATCTCAGCTGTAGCATTGGGCTTTGCTAACTTTTTAAGATTAATCGACATCTGCTCTTGTTTACTTGGGTCTAGTAACTGATCTAGAACAGCCATAAAATCACTCTCTAAATTTTTTTCTTCAATCACCTCTGCCGCCCCTGCATTCGTCAAGGCCATTGCATTGTGATATTGATGATTCTCGGTTACATTGGGTGATGGAATTAATAGAACTGGACGGGCAACGCAGCAGAGCTCTGATAATGTTGCTGCTCCAGATCTAGAGATAATTATATCTGCAGCCCTATACAGCTTATCCATCTCCGATACAAATGCCATGATTTTCACATTCTTAGATTCATATTTTTTGTATTGATCGAAATACAATGTTCCGCATTGCCAAATCAGTTGTAAGCCCATATTTTCAAATGTATCCAAGTGAGTTGCGATCAATTGATTGATTCTACATGCACCCAAACTTCCTCCCAAAACTAAAAGGGTAGGAAGACCTGAAATTTGTTTAAAAAAGTTCTTAGCTTTAGACCTATCCAAATGATTCTCTGCTATGGATTTTCGGATAGGATTTCCTGTGAGATTCAATTTCTTTTTTGGAAAAAACCGCTCTAAACCTTGATACGCTACTGCAATAGATTTAACAGTTTTAGAGAGTAATATATTGGTAACTCCAGGGTGTGAGTTTTGTTCTTGTATTATGGTTGGAATATTGAATAAACTAGCCATAAAAAGCAATGGACCACTTGCATATCCACCAGTTCCAATTACCACATGGGGTTTAAATTTTAGCAGTATTGAAATGGATTTCAGCAAACTTAAAAACAGTTTAAAGGGAAACATTGCATTTCTCAATGATAGAGAACGTTGCAGTCCGTCAATCCATAGACCAATAATTTCGTATCCCGCCTCTGGCACCTTTTTCATTTCTATTCTACCCAACGCACCCACAAATAAAATATTTGTTTTGGAGTGACGGGATTTGAATTCCTCTGCTATGGCCAATGCAGGAAATAGATGCCCACCCGTTCCTCCTCCAGAGATAATTATTTTATAAGG
>CACLQG010000036.1 GCA_902609035.1 uncultured Bacteroidota bacterium | reverse complement strand
ATTCGTTCTGCATTCGATACTGCTGTACATGCCCACAGAAATCAAAGAAGAAAATCAGGAGAACCCTATATTTACCATCCTATAGGAGTTGCTAAAATCGTTGCACAAGAAATTGGACTCGATGCTACCTCAATTGCTGCTGCCTTATTACATGATGTTGTCGAAGATACAGAATACAGTTTTGAAGATATAGAGAAACTCTTTGGTAGCGATATCAGAAAAATAGTAGAGGGACTTACTAAAATTTCCAAACTGAGTAAGGAAAATAATGTTTCACTTCAGGCAGAAAATTTCAGGAAACTTTTGCTTACACTCAATGATGATATTAGAGTCATCATCATCAAAATTGCTGACAGATTACATAATATGCAAACCCTTTATGCAATGCCTGATGAAAAACAAATCAAAATCGCATCTGAAACGCTATATATTTACGCTCCCATATCCCACAGAATTGGTCTTTACAATATCAAAACCGAGCTTGAGGACTTAAGTTTTAAATATACCGAGGGTAATAGTTATAATACAATAAAAAACAAAATTGAGCAGAGTAAAGATGAACAAGATTTATATATCAAATCCTTTTCTGAAATCATTCAATTTGCTTTGGCAGAGGAGGGATTGGAATACCAAATAAAGGGAAGAAGTAAGTCTATTTTCTCAATTAATCACAAAATGAAAGTTCAAAATATTCCCTTTGAGAATATATTTGACAAATTCGCGATAAGGATTGTCTATAAGGCTACACATCGAAATGAAAAGTTTTTAGCCTGGAAAATATACTCCATTGTTACAGATCACTTTATCCCCAATCCCACCCGATTGAGAGACTGGATCACCTCTCCAAAATCCAATGGTTATGAAGCTTTACATATTACTGTCATGGGGCCTGATAACAAGTGGGTAGAAGTTCAAATTCGATCTGAGCGTATGAATGAGATCGCAGAAAAGGGTTATGCGGCACACCATAAATACAAACATGGTGAACATAAAGATATTGGAATAGACTCTTGGTTGGATAAACTTCAAGAAGTCCTGGAAAGCAATACAGAAAACCCTGTTGATTTTGTTGAAAACTTCAAACTCAACTTATATGCTAAAGAGATTTTTGTGTTTACCCACACAGGGGATATCAAATCTCTTCCCAAAGGGGCAACAGCTTTGGATTTTGCTTTTAGCATTCATACCGAAATAGGCATGAAAACCAGAGGGGCTAGATTAAATGGAAAGCTCGTTCCGCTAAGTAGAACCTTAAAAAGTGGTGAACATGTTGAAATTATTACATCGGAGAATATCAAGCCCACCGCCAATTGGTTGGATTTTGTTCAAACCTCCAGAGCTAAGTCAAAAATAAAATCTTTCCTAAATGACGAAAAGAAAAGAATAGCTGAGGATGGGCGTGAAACCTTAAGAAGAAAATTAAAGCAACTAAAGGTCACACTCAATGACAAAACTACCAATTACATGTTAAGATATTTCAATCTTAGCAACAGCTTGGATCTTTTTTATCGAGTTGGATTGGGAACAATCAATAATAAACAATTAAAAGATTTTTCAACTGAATTTAATAGTAGTTTCCTCAATTTTTTTAAAAAAAGGATAAAAAAACAAAATCCTATTTACAAAAAAGAAGGTCAAGATCGAATTACTCAAAGATTTGACACATTAGTTTTCGGAAAAGAAAAAGAAAGCATGAAGCACTCCCTGGCTGCTTGTTGTAATCCTATTGCTGGGGACTCTGTTTTCGGTTTTATTACTGTCAATGAAGGAGTAAAAGTTCACAAAAAAGATTGCCTTAATGCTTTGACACTTCAATCTAATTTTGCTTACAGAATTATTAAAGCTAAATGGGTAGATTCATCTTCAGATGAATTTACAGCAATTTTAAAACTTTCTGGCATAGATAATATGGGGATTGTAAGTGAAGTTACCCAGTCTATTTCTGGAAATATGAATGTAAATATTAATAACTTGAATTTTGACAGCGAAGATGGAGTTTTTACGGGACTAATAAGTGTAAATGTAAAAAACAAAACTATGCTTAACAAGTTAATTAATAGGATTTTAAAAGTAAAGGGAGTAGATAAAGTACTCAGGGAATAATTTAAGACTTATATTTGCATATATGGAAAATATCAAATCTAACCAAGAGGTAGTGAAGGAAGTATTCGTAAATTTCCTAAACAAGCATTCTCACCGAAAAACTCCTGAACGTTTTGCAATATTATTTGAAATATACGATAGTGAGGAGCACTTTGATGTAGAGTCTCTTTACATAACCATGAAAAACAAAAACTACAGAGTTAGCAGAGCTACTTTATACAATACAATAGATCTTCTTTTAGATTGTGGATTAGTAAGAAAACATCAATTTGGTAAAAACCAATCACAATATGAAAAGTCTTTTTTTGACAGACAACACGATCATATTATCTTTACAGATTCAGGGGAGGTAAAAGAATTTTGTGATCCTCGAATCCAGAATATCAAAAAGACAATAGAGGAAATTTTCGATATAGAAATACATAATCATTCTCTTTATTTTTATGGTACAAAAAAAAGAATAAATTCAGAATAAAATATGTCCGTAGACCTATTGCTAGGCCTTCAATGGGGTGATGAAGGAAAAGGTAAAATTGTTGATGTCCTAACCAAATCCTATGATATTATAGCTCGTTTTCAAGGAGGACCCAACGCAGGACATACCCTAGAATTTGAGGGTATCAAACACGTTTTGCATACCATTCCCTCAGGTATTTTTCACCCCAGTGCGATTAATCTTATAGGAAATGGAGTTGTTATAGATCCTGTTATATTCAAAAAAGAATTGGATAATTTGGCTCCCTATAATATCGATTTTTCGACCAAATTATTGATTTCAAAAAAGGCACATTTAATTCTTCCAACCCACCGTCTTCTTGATGCTGCCTCTGAGGCCTCTAAGGGTAAGTCTAAAATCGGCTCTACCCTCAAAGGTATAGGACCCACCTACATGGACAAATCGGGAAGAAACGGTATGCGTGTTGGTGATGTTTTGACTAAAAGCTGGAAAAACCGTTACAAGGTATTGACCAAAAAACATCTAAAGATGCTTGACTTTCATAATGTGGATTTAGAATACAATTTACAGGAATTGGAATCCCAGTTTTTCTCCTCTATTGAAACTTTAAAACAATGTCAAGTAGTCGATAGTGAAAATTATTTACACAAGGCACAAGATGACAAAAAGAGGATATTAGCTGAAGGAGCCCAAGGAACGTTATTGGACATAGATTTTGGGACTTATCCATTTGTTACCTCTTCCACTACGACAGCAGCTGGTGCGTGTACTGGGCTTGGAGTAGCCCCAAATAAGATCAAAGAAGTTTTTGGAATATTTAAAGCTTATACTACTCGAGTGGGGAGTGGCCCTTTTCCAACTGAGTTATTTGATGAAGTTGGAAAACACATTGCCAAAGTGGGAAATGAATTTGGCGCCACCACTGGAAGAGCCCGTCGCTGTGGATGGATTGACTTGGTTTCACTCAAATATGCTATACGAGTGAATGGAGTCACTCAGCTAATAATGATGAAAGGAGATATTCTCACAGGCTTGGATACCATAAAGATTTGTAACCAATACAAAAATGAAAACGGACTTATAGATAATTTTCCCTTTGATATTAATCCAGAATCAGTGTCTCCAGTATATATCGAAGTTCCTGGATGGGAAGAAGATCTTACTGAAATAAATTCTTTTGAGAGGCTCCCAAAAAACTTTACGAATTATATTGATCTCTTGGAGGAAGAACTCAAAACACCTATTAAAATTGCGTCCGTTGGACCCGATAGAAAGCAAACTATTTTTAGATAGATTTTCTAATTTAACGCATATAATTACTTACTGTGGGAAAGAATATTCAAATCGGTTTACTTCAGCTCATTTTTCTATTGATAATGGTTAAAACACTAGCCCAAGAAAACCCAAAAATTATTGAAATTATTCAAGCAGGAGGTTCAACGCAGGACCAATTTAACTTTCCTGGAGCCAATATCTTGGTAAAAAAAGAGGAAATCAGGGTTCATCTTCATCATGAAGGAGCCTTAATCAAATCTGATATATCATACTTCTATCCAAAGCAAAATTTTTTTAAGGCCAATGGATCGGTAGTATTTACTCAAGGAGATACATTAAAAATTACCTGTGATCAAATTGAGTACAACGGCAATAGTAAACTTGCAAAAGCATGGGGAGCAGTCGTTCTTGAAAGACCAGATATGAATCTTAAGACAGATACCCTCTATTTGGATCGTTTGAAATCTGAAGCCTTTTACAATTCCTTTGGGACCATTTTAGATGAAAAAAGGAAACTTACCAGTATTAGGGGAAAATATTTTATGAATGAAAAGAAATATAGATTTATTTCTGAAGTAAAAATTGAAGATCCAGAATATATCCTAAAATCACAACAGCTAGATTATTACACAGAAAGTGATAAAGCTTTTTTCTATGGTAAGACAACCATTGTAGGGGAAGAATACAATATTTACTGTGAAAAGGGAACTTATGATACCCAACTTCAAAAAGGAAATTTCCAGAGAAACGCACTTATTTTCTATAATAATAAAGAAATTAGAGGTGACAGTCTTTATTTTGAGAATGAAAAAGATTATGCCTCGGCTACAAACAATATAAGCATAATTGACACGCTAAATAAATCTGTAATAAATGGCCATTATGGTGAAATATTTAAAGCGAAAGATTCAGCAATTATTACCCGTCGGGCTATGGCCATCAACATAATCGATCAAGATTCTCTTTACATCCATGCTGATACCTTGATTGCAACGGGACAGACTGAAAAAAGAATTTTAAGAGGCTATTATGATGTGAGAATTTTCAAAATAGACCTCAGAGGTAAATCTGATTCCTTGCATTTGGATCAAAGCACAGGCTTGATCAAATTGCTAAAACTACCTTTGACTCGTAAAGAGGAACAAATTTTTACAGCCAGTCAAAAAAATGGCAGAAACCCTGTACTATGGTTTGGAAAAAGCCAAATGTCTGGAAACAAAATTTTTCTCACTTCTGATATGAAAACCCAGAAACTGGACTCACTTAAAATAGTAGGCAACAGCTGGATTATAGAAGAAGACTCTATAAGCGACACAGGGTTTAACCAAATCAAAGGTGGATTATTAGATGGGCTTTTCAAAGAAGGAGAACTTAGGGAAATTGATGTCAGTAAAAATACTGAAGTTGTTTATTACATGTATTCAGATGATGACAATGAACTTATAGGAATAAACAAGACCACCTGTAGCAGACTCAAAATGACAACAGCTGATAATCAGATCGAGGACATTACTTTTTTTGTAAGTCCAGACGGGGATTTATATCCTGATAAAGATTTACCCATTAACGACAGAAAGCTCGAAGGTTTTGTGTGGAGGGAGGAAGAGCGTCCAAAAACAATACTGGATCTTTTTAGCGAGGACGACAATCAATTTAAACCCACTGAATTGAGAAATATGCCTACACCCGACACTTTTCTGGAGAAAATAAAAGATTAGATGCTTGAAGATTTTTTAAAATATCAAGCCAAAACCACCCCAAATCCTTTGGGTTTAGAAATTGATAGAGCCATTGGAAGTTACATTTTTGATACACAAGGAAAATCGTATCTAGACTTTATTGCTGGGGTATCAGCACTTCCACTGGGTCATTCCCATCCGAAGGTAGTCAATGCTCTTCGCTCTCAAATAGAAAAGTATATGCATGTTATGGTCTATGGAGAATTCGCTCAAGCTCCTGCTGTTAAGCTCTGTAAACAGTTGGTCGGGCTACTCCCCAAAAAACACGAAGTCGTATACTTGACAAATTCAGGAACTGAGGCGATTGAGGGGGCTCTGAAACTTGCCAAAAGAGTGACTGGTAGATCTGGATTAATAGCGGCGCAAAATTCATATCATGGAAGCACACACGGAGCACTCAGTCTAATGGGCTACGAAAATCAAAAAAAAAGATACAGACCATTACTTCCAGGAGTTAGGTTTATTCAGTTTAATAATAGGGAAGACTTAGACCAGATCGACCAAAGCACTGCAGCAGTGTTGTTAGAGAGCATTCAAGGGGGAGCAGGCTTTATTTTACCCAAAGACAATTACCTAAAGAAGGTGCAGAAAAAATGTGAAAAGGTGGGCGCAATAATGATACTAGATGAAATCCAACCAGGATTTGGACGCACAGGTAAAATGTTTGGTTTTGAGCATTTTGGAGTAGTCCCCGATATCGTCGTAATGGGAAAGGCACTAGGGGGAGGTCTTCCCATTGGGGCTTTTTCAGCACCCAAAAAAATGATGCGAAAACTGCAAGATGACCCAAAACTAGGTCACATTACAACTTTCGGCGGGAATCCTGTAATTGCAACTGCCGCACTTGCTACCCTGAACGAAATACGTAAGCTACTGCTGATGACGCTCCTCCTGTCCCAAGAATTAAAGCTTTCTCAGGAATCTCGGCCATGATTTCTCTAAGTGATTTTTCAAAACCATACACATCGGTATTATGACCACTTAAACTTCCATCTTTCTCAAATTTTATAGTATTTACAGCATTAATTTCGGTAGCAGCAGGGGATAGGTGATTCAGAAAAGGAATGACTTCTCTCTTGTATGGTGAGGTAACATTGAATCCAAAAAAATCATCTTGAGTAAGTAAGTTTTCTATTTCATCGATCTTTTTTAAATCGAAGTTCTCATAACTAAAGTTGTTAAGACTCTCAATTTCAAATTTTTGTTTAAAATATCCTCTGGAAAAGGAATACTCAATATTCCTTCCAATTAAACCACAGCGTTTAAAATTACTTTTTTTGGTTTCCATATTTTTCTAATAGGGTAACTATTAATATTCCTAAAATTATGAATAAAGTCATGAACCAAAAATTAGCTTCAAAAAAATCAGGCAGGTAATAATCATAGTTTTCAATAATTGGATTTCCAACAGCATTGTATTGGACTTCCCCTAAATTATTTTTCACCAAAACTTCTTCTCTCCAAGGCCAAATTACCCCTAGGGAGCCAGCTATAAAACCAATAATTGTTGATAAGGTGATTTGTTTATAATTTTTAAGTAAATAACTTAGGAAATTTGAAAACAGAATCAATCCTGTAATGGATCCAATAGTGAAAACAATTGCCAGTTTAAGTAATTTCATTCTAGATTGATTTTCAACAAATTCAAAGTTTAGTTTTGCAATATCTGTAAGAGTGAAATAAATAGCATTCACCGCATCGACTAATAAGAGAGTATAGTTTCCTAATAATAGTAAGAGGAAGGAACCTGACAGACCAGGTAAAGTCATGCCCGATACACTGATTATCCCACAAAAAAGAACAAATAATAATTCGTCATTTTCTGTTGAGGGTTTTGACAACATAATGATTAATCCAACAGATAAACCAATTAATAGAAAACTTATTGTTTTAAGATTCCATTTTTCAAGCTGAAAATAAACAAAGTAAAGTGAGGCAATTATCATTCCAAAAAAGACTCCTAAAACCTGTATTTCATAATTTTTTATTAAATAGTCTAGAATTAATGATATACTGAAATAACTGATTACTACCCCAGTAAAAAGCAGCACTAGAAAGCGACCATTGATGTATTGGTAAAAAGCAGGCCAACCTTTTCGGACCAAGATAGTAAATGCTTTAAGGTTGATTTTTTGAAGAGAATAAATTAACTCCTCATAAAACCCAGCAACAAAAGCTACTATTCCTCCAGATACACCGGGAACTTTATTGGCTGCACCCATTGCAATTCCTTTTAAAATTAAAATTAAATCCTTTTTAAAAGATTTTTTATTTCGATTCATTTTACGGACTTTGATTACTATTACGTTCAATAATCCATACCATAACAAGACCTGAAACGAAAAGAATAAAAGCAGGTACTACTTGAGGATTTTCGGGGTATTGAAAAGGGTAAATAGGTTTAGAAAATATTTTATATTTTTCACCAATAATCAATTCAAATTTTTCCTGCCAAGGCCAAATTTTGTGAAGTGCACCAATCATTAAACCAATAAGAACTGACATAGTTTTGTCGTGCTCTTTATCAAACAACCATTTCAGAATGGATGCAAATATTCTCATACCTACTATCGTTCCTAATGCAAACACTGTTAATTGTGAGAGAGCAGGAATAAAAATATCAATCTCAGATGTGGTTAATGCCCCCAAAACATCTTTTATAAGACCAATGATCGTACTGTAAGCTCCAAGAATAATAAGAATATAGGCACCTGAGATTCCAGGTAAAATCATTGCTATAATTCCAATAAATCCTGAAATGAATAAATATAAAAGTCCAACTTCCCCCTCAATAGGGGTCATCTGAGTCAATAAAAAAGACAAAATAGCACTTATTAAAACAAGGGATAAATTAATTGATCCCCATTTTTTTATTGAATTCTTTAAAAAGAAAATACTTGAAAGCAACAACCCAAGGAAGAAAGACCAAAGCGGAATTGGGTGATTTTTAATTAGCCAATCGATAGCAAAAGATAAGGTGAAAACTGCAGTTAAAATTCCCAAAAAAAGTAGTGAAAGAAAACGCCCGTTTATTTTTTCCCAAAACCTCTTAAATCCTTTATTTTTTATCTCTTTAAGATTCTTTAGGTTGATAGAATCTATAGATTTTATAAGCTCCTTATAAACCCCTAGGATTAGAGCGATAGTACCTCCCGAAATACCTGGCATGAGATCGGCAGTTCCCATGGCCAATCCTTTAAGAAATAAAATAGACGATTTTTTAGAGATAGAGTTCTTCAACAACTAAAATTTTGAACAAGATAGAGCGAAAATTGAATTTAAAGACCCTTATTCCTAAGGAAATAATTCATGTAAGTTCAGGAAAGAGATGGTTTATATCCCGTGGAATCTTGATTTCATTTTTGATTTGTTCGAAAATCAAGTAAGCTTCAATTTTGTTTCCCAATCTGATTTTACATCCTGCTAATCGGTACAATAAAGAAGCGTTTTTTTCGTGAAACTGGAGCGCTTGTCTCCCAACTTCATGTGCCTTTTCCCAATTTTTAGCTAGTATTAGTGAATCCATCCAAAGTGTCCAACTAAAGATGTCATAATCTCCAAGTTTGATTGCAGTCTTGCACCCATGAGCAGTTTCTGCATAAAAATTCATATGAAAATAAATTTCGGCACTTTTTTTCCACAATTGTAAACTATCGGAATTGGATTGGAGGGATTTTTTTACATAATGAAGTGCTTTTGGATAGTCATTACTATCAATTAAAAAGTTGATAAGAGCCATCCAGCTTTTTTCATGGTTGGGTTCTAATGTAATAGATTCTTTAAAATATCTAACAGCTAATTTATCATTTCCCAATTTAAGGTGACAAACGCCAATTCTGTGATTGACAAAAGCATTAGGATCATTAAAGTTCAATGAAAATTCATAGTTGTCAATTGCTTCATTAATCCTCCCCATCTTTTCAAGTAACTTTCCTTTTTCAATGTAGGCACCTGTAAAACAATCATCGCTGATTATGGCAAATTCAAAAGCTGAAAGTGCTTCCTCTTGCTTGTTGATTTTGACATAAATTTTTCCCAATTGGTGCCACGCTACTTCACTGTAAGGATTAATTTCAAGAAGATCGTTGAGGGTGTTAATCGCTTCAATATTTTCTTCCAAGTGATCATAACAATGTAGTAGGTTATAAAGGGATTGATAGTCGAGAGAATTTTCTTTAACGCATTTATAGAAAAACTCTTTTGCTTTAATATAATCTTCCAAAAACAGGTATTCCATACCCATTAAATTCCATATTTCGATAGGTTCATCAGTTACCTCTAAAGCTTTTTCTAAAAGCTGAATGGCTCCAGGATGGTTTTTTTTCTTCGATGAAATATTTGCCCTTTGTAGAAAAATCTCCTCGTGCTCAGGAGAAATCCTCTCTATTTGAATCAATAGTGCTTCTGCTTTTTTGAGTGTACCTTCAAAGAGATAAATCTCACTTTTTAACAACATCAATTCAACATTTTTTGGATGTTGCTCCATACCCATTTTTAGTGCCTTTTTTGCAAGTGTGAATTGAGCAAAATCTATGTAGTGATGAATGATGTTTTCAAACTCGACGGCATCAAAAAACAATACTTGATTGGTTTTGAGCATTTGTTCAAATTTGTTAACAGAGGAGTTAGTGTCTTCCGATAAATTATCGAACATAATATTGTATTCTTTTAATAAATTTAAATAAGATTAGATAACTCAAAGAGTGGGGAAGTTTTTTCTTTTCAACAAAACTATTAACATTAGCTCATATTTCATTTAGAGTTTCCTTTATGATTTGACACCCCGAAACGATTTCTTCTTCACTT
>CACLQG010000035.1 GCA_902609035.1 uncultured Bacteroidota bacterium | reverse complement strand
TGAATCACAACAATAATGAGATTGCTCAAATTTCAGGGATATCACTAAGAACTGTCGAAAGTCAGAGGTATAGACTCTCCAAAAAATTAAAACTCGACAAAAATCAGGATTTAAATTCTTTTTTGATTACAATATAAAGCCATCAGGGTTTCATTAAATCTCGCATTTTCATCTTTTTAATTTAATACTCTACTGCATTTATACTGCAGAAAACCTTTTTTTAAATGAATTTGTTTTTTGATATAAAATTTAAAGTTAATTATACATTCAAATTATTACAAAAAATATGAATGAGCCTAATTTCGAAATTGAATTTGCAAAAGTTTATCCTGACTTCACTCAAAAACTCATTTATTTGTGCGAGGATCTGACTTTTACCGAAGTTAAAATATGTATGTATATTCGAATGAATTTTTCAAATAAACAAATATTGGGTTTAATGCAAATTTCGGAAAGTACCTTATCAAATCTGCGCTCAAGTATTAGAAAAAAATTGAGTTTAAATAGGGAAAAATCATTATTTTCTATAATTATTAATCTGTAGTAATAAATAATTGAGTAACTTAAATATAAAATCACCCTATTTTTTTAAAATCCTTTTTGGTTGGGCTTTGTGTTGTTTATCCAACCCTATTTTCTCTCAAAATTTCCAACTAGCATCAAATAATAAGACCATTATTTGTGATAATGCATCACTAGGATCTACTGGTGTTGTAGGAGGTAAAACTTATACCAAGGTTAATAGAAGTACTTTACAAACAATGATTAGTAATGGAAGTGACGTTTCCTGTGTTTGTACATCTGGGATTACTAACATGCAAGGTTTATTTCAAAACAATCAGAATTTTAATCAAGACATCAGTAGCTGGGATACCTCGAATGTGAGTAATATGCAAGGGCTTTTCCAAAATGCAAGGGCTTTTAATCAAGACATTGGTTATTGGAGCGTTTCAAGCATGAATGATCAAAATGGCGTAAATCAATTATTTGATAATGCTACTAATTTAAATCAAGATCTTTCTTATTGGTGCTTTCCCAATAACCAGAATATTTACAATAACAGACAAAATATTTGGGGGAATAACAATCCAATAAAAAATAATTCTTCTCTAAGGCCACGGTTTAGTGGAAGGGGTACAGCATGTCGAGGCCCAAAAGTAGCTGCAAGTTCAAATTCCCCTGCAACTCTAACCATCACATCAAATGATTCAGATAATGTAATTACCTCAGGTCAGGTAACACTCACTGCTACTTTCTCAATAAATATGAATGGCTCACCCAGGGTCTCAATAGCAGGGGTGGTAACTAGTGTTGCGATGACTCAAAGTAGTAGTGCAGCGGTATGGACTTATTACTGGCAAGTACCTTCAAATATTTCTTCGGGGACAACTCTGATTGTTACTGCTACTGCCACAGACACAAATAATTTAGCATACTCGGGAAATGCATCACTTACTTTTACTATAAGCCCAACTTTTTATTTGGCTTCTAATGAAGTAACGATTAAATGTTCTGGATGTAGCTCAGGGGATACGGGTATGGTTAACGGCACTCTTTATACTGCTGCTGATAATTCTAATATTACATCGCTTACAAACGCTGGGAATTACAACCTAGCGACTACTCTTGTTACATCATTAAGTAATCATTTTAAAGACAATACTTCCTTTAACATGGATATTAGTTTTTGGGACACTTCTAATGTAACAAGCATGTGGCGGATGTTTAGTGATGCAACTTCATTTAACCAAAATTTAGGTTCGTGGGATACTTCAAGTGTAACAAACATGGCACAGATGTTTGAAGATGCTACAGCATTTAACAACGGGGGTAGTAATACCATAAATAACTGGAATACTTCAAGCGTAACAGATATGGGAGCTATGTTTCAACGAGCCAGTTCATTTAATCAAAACATAGGCTCTTGGGATTTGTCAAGTGTAGCTTATACAGCAAGTACTAATGGACTACAATATATGTTTAGGGACGCCAGTTCATTTAACAACGGGGGAAGTAATACTATTAATAATTGGAATGTATCAAATGCAGTTCGTTTAGGTTATATGTTTGAAGGAGCCAGTTCATTTAATCAAAACATAGGTTCATGGAATACTTCTAATATTACACAGATGCCAAATATGTTTCAAGATGCCACCTCATTTAATCAAGACATAGGTAATTGGAACACTTCGAATGTTATAAGCATGCAGCTTATGTTTAAAGACGCCAGTTCATTTAATCAAAATATTGGGGGTTGGGATGTTTCTAAAGTTACACGTATGGGAGGGATGTTCGAAAATGCAACAGCATTTAATAACGGGGGTAGTAATGCCATAAATAATTGGAATACTTCAAGTGTAGAACAAATGCAAGCTATGTTCCTTAATGCTAGTTCGTTTAATCAACCCGTTGGGAATTGGAATATGTCAGATATAGATGCGAGCGTAAATAATCCACTAAATAATATGTTCTTTGCAGCATCTGCCTTCAACCAAGATCTTTCTGGGTGGTGTGTCTCACAACTTAGTAGTGAACCTTTTGCCTTTAAAGCTAATGCTAATGCAACTTGGAGAAACACCGCTTCTAAACAGCCCGAATGGGGAGTATGTAATTCCAACGTAAGTGTTGTTCTAACAGATACCGATGCGGATAATATAATAGCGGCTTCAAATACGGTAACTATTACTGCTACGTTTAGTGAGGCCATGACTGCTACACCAACAATTTCCATTACTGGGGTGGTTACTAGTGTTCTAATGAACAAAAGAGGTCAATCCTATCAGTATGTTTGGGATGTTGACAGCGGTGGTGTCCCCCCAAGTGGGACCTATCTGGCAACAGTTTCAGGTACGGCAAGTGCGACAGGAGGCGCCTACTCAGGGACAGATAGTATCACTTTTACTTTAGATACATCAGGTCCACTAGCCACCCTAACACATAGTGCGGATGATAATTTACTTGCTCTCTCAGAGGTAGTAACAATAACGGCGAGTTTTTCCAAATCCATGAGCCCCACCCCTACCGTTTCTATAACTGGTATAGTTACAAATGCTCCCATGGGACTAGTCAATTATAATGTAACAGATCCTGTTGTATTCTCGGTAAAAGTTGCAAGTTCAGGAGGAGGGAATAAGTATTTTATCAATGATCAAAGTCAGTTACCATTAGTTTTGGTGCCTGGTCAAACTTACAGATTTGATCAATCTGATTCTTCAAATTCAAGTCATCCTATTAAGTTTTCTACAACTCAAGATGGGACTCATAGTTCGGGATCTGCTTACACTACAAATGTAACCGCAGTGGGGACCCCAGGTCAAAGTGGGGCGTATTCTCTTATCACTTTAGCAGGAAATAGCCCTACTAACCTATATTATTATTGTGCGAACCATTCAAATATGGGTGGAGCCGTGACCAGGGGTATTGGGTATTACTTCACATTTAATGTTTCCTCTACATTTGGTAGTGGAAATTATGTTGCAACAGTTTCTGGAACTGACTCTATAGGAAACCCATACGCAGCAACCGAGAGCATTACTTTTACAACGGATCTAGTAAAACCATCACTAACTATTACAACTCCATCAGGGCTAAAATACTCGAATACCTCAGTTGTGGTAACCCTTACATACGACGAAACGGTCACGGGTCTTACCACAAACCCTTTACAATTTTCCGAGGCTATAAATGTTGCAAGTTTAACTATTTTAAGTGTATCACAAAACCCATCAAATGCATATCAGTCTTATGTTGTACGAATTACTCCAAAGTCAGGTGGACTAGTTAAACTAACTCATGCTCCAGGAAGTCCATCGGTTATTGATGCAGCTGGAAATAGTATTTCATCGATCGTTTCCTGCAGTTTTATTTATGATCCAGTTGGACCTAGAGTTTTACTTGCCGATAGCGATCAGGATAACTTATTAATATCAACCGATACAGTTACTCTGACAGCATTTTTCTCTGAATCAATGTCGACAACTCCAACAATTTCTATTTCACCAGGAGTTAGATCTAACACATTATTTACATCAAAAAATAATGGTATAGTGCAGATCGGTCAAAATATAAATGGTCAAGCAAATGACTGGTTAGGGTTCTTTTCTCAAGTAAGCGATGATGGAAAAACAATTGTTATCGGTGGAATGAGAAGTGGTGGAAGTGGAAATGGATATGCAAAAGTTTTAAGATGGGATGGCTCTCAGTGGTCACAAATTGGAAATACCATAACAGGGTCCTCTGCTGAGGGCTTAGGAAGGACAGTAGCTATTAGTGGGAATGGTCAAGTTATAGCTGTTGGTGGTGGAGGATCAAACTACAGGGGTAAGTACGGAATTTATACCCTGGTAAATGGTACATGGACCCTAAGGAGTGGTAGCTTTATTGTCGGGGAAGCTGCAAATGACCTTGAGGCTTCGGGATCTTCAATTCACATGAGTTTTAACGGAGATGTTGTAGCCATAGGCGCGCCAAGGAATGATGGGGTAGCAGGAAACAATACAGGTCATGTAAGAGTATACTATTGGGATGGTTCAAATTTAAGTCAAAGAGGAAATGACATTGAAGGTGATAGCGTTGGTGGACAATTTGGAGGTGGATCGTCAGGGGTTTCTTTAAGCGCAGATGGAAATAGACTAGCTATTGGAGCTTATGCTTATGGAACTAATGAGGGTAAAGTTAGGGTATACGATTGGAATGGATCCAACTGGGTTTTAGTTGGAGGTGATATTGACGATACTTATTCTACAGGTACTAGTAATTTTGGTGTTTCTGTCTCTTTATCAGGTGATGGAGCCACTCTAGTTGCTGGAGGTTGGACTGGTCAATCAAAAGGTATTGTAAATATTTATAAATATGAGGTTCTTTCTGGAACTGCAACTTGGACACTTAAGCGCAGTTTAGTAGGCAATAATAATGGTGATAATTTCGGTTACTCCTCTGCCATTAACTCAATTGGAGATAAAATAATTGTAGGAGCCTATGGATATAGTTCAAACAAAGGTCTTGTAAGGGCCTATAGTTGGGATGGAACAAACGCGACCCAAATTGGTTCAGATATTATTGGAGATAACAATAATAGCTATCTAGGTATTCATGTTGATATTAGTTCAAATGGTATTTTTATCTCTAGTGCTCCTTATCATTCTGAGGGTGGAACTCAAGCAGGTCAAGTAGAGGTATTTGGGATCAACCCATACCAATTCGTTTGGGATGTAGATAATGGCAATAATTCGGCCCCATCCGATGGCAGTTACGCCGCTACCGTATCGGGAACTGATCTTGCGGGTAATTCATATGTAGTTGGTACAGAGAGCATTACCTTTACCTTAGACACGTCTGGTCCAACAGTAATTCTTACTGATACCGATGCAGATAATTTAATACCAATGTCGGCAAGTGTAACCATTACTGCGGATTTTTCAGAGAGTCTACAGAGCACACCTACACTATCGCTTACAGGATTAGTTACCAATGCATTAATGACTCGTATCTCAAGTACTAATTCATATACTTATCTTTGGTCCGTATCACCCACCACTAATAGTGGAGTTTATACAGCTACAGTTAGTGGATCTGACTTACAAGGAAATTATAATTCAGGTACTCAAAGCATCACCTTTACAGTAGATTCTTCTAGTCCTACAGTAACTATTACTACCAGTGATTCAGATAATACCATAAAACCTGGAGAGCAGATAACCATAACAGCTACCTTTAGTGAGTCCATGGGAGTGACACCTACTATTACCATAGGCTCTGCTGTAAATAATCAGACGCTTAGCGCAGTGGTCACTACTACCTATAGATACATTTGGAACACCTCTGGAGTAACCCCAACCAGTTACACCGTCTCGGTAAGCGGTCAAGATCTCGCTGGAAACTTCAATGCAGGAACTGACACAATAGAGATAACTTTAGATGGAACTCCACCAACGGTAAAATTAACAGACACAGACACGGACGACTTTTTAATTTCCACAGATACGGTAACAATAACTGCTGCCTTTAGTGAGGCAATGGCAGCTACACCTACCATATCTATCTCTGGAGTGGTGAGTAATATTTTAATGAGTGTAGCATCAGGACCATCCAGCACGGGCTCGATAACTCAATTAGGGGGCAGTATTTATGGAGAATCTAGAGATAATTATTTTGGGTGGTCAGTATCACTATCCTCTGATTTGAATAGAGTAGCAATTGGAGCGCCAAGAAATGATGATGCAGGTTCTTACTCTGGGCATGTTAGAGTCTTTCAGTGGAATGGTTCAGCTTGGACGCAGTTAGGCGCGGACATTGATGGGGAGGCAGCAAATGACAATAGTGGACAATCAGTATCGATATCTTCTAATGGCTCTAGAGTAGCTATTGGAGCTATACAGAATGATGGAAATGGTAGTGAGTCTGGTCATGTTAGAGTTTATCAATGGAGCGGAACAGCTTGGACAAAGTTAGGCGCAGATATTGATGGCGAAGCAGTGGGTGATCGAAGTGGATCAGCAGTCTCTTTATCCTCAGATGGATCTATACTAGCTGTTGGGGCTCACAGCAACAATGGACCACCTGGTAATCAGGGCAATTTTGGTCATGTTAGAATATATCAATGGAATGGTTCCTCTTGGGCTCAATTAGGTGGTGACATCGATGGAGATGGTTGCTGCTCTGCTGGAAAATCAGTTTCCCTGTCTTCAGACGGATATTCAGTTGCAGTTGGATCCTCAAATTATGTTAGGGTATTTAGGTTAGTCAATAATTCGTGGACCAAGCGAGGCTCCAACATAACAGGAGAAACTCCTTATGATAACTTCGGTTTTTCGGTCTCCTTGTCCTCAGATGGTTCAAGAGTCGCTATTGGAGGATATACAAATGGTGGTGGAGGAATGAATTCAGGTCACGTTAGAGTTTATGATTTCAATGGATCTTCATGGGTACAAGTAGGATCTGACATTGATGGAGAAGCAGCTGGTGATCAAAGCGGCTATTCAGTTTCTTTATCTTCAGATGGGTCAAGGTTAGCAATTGGAGCTATTGAAAATGACGGTGGAGGCGATCAATCTGGGCACGTAAGAATTTATGAATTTAAATCTGGGGCTTGGTCACAAGTAGGAACGGATATAAATGGTGGGGCACCAGGCGATAATTTAGGCCGCTCCGTTTCAATCTCCTCAGATGGATCAAGGGTTGCAGTTGGGGGTAATGGGAATGACGGAAATGGAACTAATTCTGGGTTTGTTAGAGTACATGGACTACCTTCTTCGGGATCTAATTATCAGTATATATGGGATGTGGATAATCCTAATACTCCATCAGATGGAGTTTACCTAGCTAGCGTTGCAGGGTCCGACCTTGCTGGTAATGCCTATTCGGGAACAGACAGTATCACCTTTACAGTTGATACCACAGGACCAACGGTAATTTTAAGTGATACAGATGATGATAATTTAATCCCTCTATCTGCAAGTGTAACCATCACCGCAGCTTTCTCAGAGAGTCTGATTAGCACGCCTACACTATCGCTTTCAGGTCTGGTTACTAGTGTAATTATGACTCGTATATCAAGTACCAACTCATATACTTATCTGTGGTCTGTATCACCCACAACACAAAGTGGAATCTATACTGCTACAGTCAGTGGATCCGATTCTCAAGGAAATACAAATACAGGCGCTCGGAGTATCACCTTTACAGTAGATTCTTCTAGTCCAACGGTTACTCTAACCACAAGTGATTCTGACAATACCATAAAGACAGGAGACCAGATAACCATTACAGCAAGCTTTAGTGAGGCGATGGGAGCATCTAATACTATCACAATTGGATCGGCAGTAAACAACCAGTCTCTTACTGCTGTTAACAGCTCAACATTTACATATTCTTGGACTCCTTCAGGAATAAGCGAGGGAACATATACAGTAACTGTAACTGGAACTGATTTAGCTGGAAATAATTATGCTGGGACAGACAGTGTTACAATTACATTCGATTTAACATTACCCTCAGTAATTCTTGGAGATTCTGATGAGGATAACATACTGGGCAAAACAGATGTTGTTACAATTACTGCCTTATTTAGTGAGATGATGACTGGATCACCAACAATCTCTATCTCTGGAACATCGGTAAATAATGCACCTATGTCAACTAATTATGATTTAGATAGCAGAGCATTTATAATTTTAGATGCCAATTTCCCAAATTCAACAATTGGAAATGTTATAAAAGATAAGGGGACTAATGGGAATGACTTTACACTAACTAATGGAACCCAATTAGTTCAAAGCACAGGGGAAAATTACTTCTCATTTGATGGAGTAAATGATAACATCAAGCCTGTTAACTACCCTAACATAACAAATGGTATCTCAGGCACTAATTTTACCTTTCTTTTTAGAATTAAGTTTAAATCCCTCCCATCATCAGTTTCTGACCGGTTCTTCAGTTTTAACAGATCTGCTTCTACATTCGCAAATCAGTTTCAATTGAGAATTAAACCAGATGGAAGAATTCGACTTTACATGGATGGAGGTGGCCAAGGCGGAAACGACGATCCAACATCTTATTCGGCCTTATCAAGTGGGGATTGGCACAATATTGCTTTTGTTAAAAACGGAACTAATGCTAAGCTCTATTTTAACGGAGTTCAGGTTTTAAGTCGGACCGTAGCAAATCGATCATATTCCAATCCTAGGTATTTTTATCTTGGTGGAAACTCTAGAAGTTCGGATTTAGACAATTATGCTAATATGGATTTATCAAAATTCCAGGCTTATAACACAGCACTGACATTAGATGAGATAAATAAAAACTTTACTTCGGGTCCAAATTCATTTCAATATGTTTGGGATGTTGATAGCCCCTCACTTCCTTCTGATGGGAGCCTGAGTGTAACTGTTTCTGGTCAAGATAAAGCTGGAAATGATTATGCAGGAACAGACAGTACAACTTTTACTTTAGATACCTCAGCTCCTAGTGTAATCTTAACTGATACAGATTCTGATAATATAATTTCTACAACTTTATCACCCACTCAAGCAGTAACAATAACTGCTGGTTTCTCAAAAGCTATGACAGATACACCAACGATTTCCATTTCTGGAGTGGTGACTCAAGTATATATGACTCAGGTTAGTGGTACAAATTCCTTCACCTACAATTGGAACACTTCTAGTCCAACACTAGCCTCGGGGAATTACACTATAACTGTAAGTGGAACAGATATTCTTGGAAATGCATATGCTGGATCAGATAACATCGTCTTTACCATTAGTCCAACTTTCTATTTAGACTCCAATGGTGTAACCGTTAAATGTAGAGGATGTAACCCAGGGGATCAAGGTGTTGTGAATGGAGTTATTTACACCGCTTTAGATAACTCTTTAATAGCCTCTAAAAATGTAAATGATACTGATTGGAATAGGGTGGTTACAACGCTAGTAACTAATATGGCAGGTCTATTTACTAACGACTCTTCTTTCAATCAAAATATTGGCTCATGGGATACCTCCAATGTAACTAATATGCAAAGTTTATTTCAGGGTGCAACAGCATTTAATAAAGACATAGGTAATTGGGATACCTCCAGGGTGACCAACATGAACCGTATGTTTTGGTTAGCGAGTAATTTTAATCAAGATATTGGTAATTGGGATTTGTCAAGTGTAACAGATATGGAACAAATGTTCAACCAAACAATATTTAACCAAGATATAGGTAGTTGGGATGTTTCAAATGTAACTAATATGTCTGCTCTGTTTCGAGCGAATAGTCAGTTTAATCAAGATATATCATCTTGGAACACATCCAGTGTATCAAGTATGCTTGGAACATTTGAAGCCGCTACTTCATTTAACCAAAATATAAGCAGTTGGAATACATCCGCTGTAACAGATATGAGATATATGTTTGTTGGTGCTACAGCATTTAATCAACCTGTTGGAGTTTGGAATGTTTCAAGTGTAACCAGAATGGATGGAATATTTAAAAATTCAACCAGTTTTAATCAAAGCTTAACAAATTGGGACACTTCGAATGTGACAACCATGAGTGAAATGTTCAAAAATGCCACTGCATTTAATCAAAATATTAGTAATTGGGATGTGTCTAAAGTCACTCAGATGCAGTACATGTTCCAAAACGCTTCTGCATTCAATGCAGATCTTAGCCTGTGGAACACATCATCTGCTCAGAACATGGTATACATGTTCCAAAATGCAACGTCATTCAATCAAAATCTTATTGAGTGGGATGTTTCTTCAACTGCTCCTTCAACAGGTGGTTTGGAGGGAATGTTCTCTGGTGCATCCTCATTTGGTTATAGTCTGAAAAAATGGTGTGTTTCCAATTTTAGCTCAGCTCCAACTAACTTTTCAACTGGTAGTCAATTAAATAATTCTAAATTACCTCTATGGGGAGTTTGTCCTTCGAGGGCTGCATTAATAATTACAACCAGTGATGCTGATAATGTAATTTACTCTGGAACAGATCTCTCTATTACAGCAAATTTCTCAGAAGCAATGCAGGGAACTCCAACTATTAAAATTTCAACTGGTGGTTTAAATGCAACTACATCAACATTCACTACAAATCAGGCTTCGAGTAATAAAATCTGGACACACCAACTAAACACCTCTGGATATTCTCCTGGAAAATATTTTGTATCATTTGTTGCAGTTGATATTCAATCTAGACCGTTTGCAGGAAGTGAAAGTATAACTATTACCATTGACGATGGATCAGCTCCTCTATATACTGGTACAACAACCTTTACAGCTGAGGAAAATAAAACTTCTGTTGCAACAATTACAGCCTCTAAAGAAGCATCAATAATA
>CACLQG010000034.1 GCA_902609035.1 uncultured Bacteroidota bacterium | reverse complement strand
ACTTTTGGGTTGGGTGTTTTTACCTTTCTATATGCGATCGGGGGTTTTTACCATGCCAGAATTTTTAGAAAAAAGGTTTGATGCGAGATCCCGATGGATTTTGTCTATTTTTTCAATTGCCGCATATGTTTTGACAAAAATTTCTGTAACCATTTATGCTGGAGGTGTTGTAGTATCTTATTTGTTGGGTATTGATTTTTGGACTGGCGCTATTGCCACTGTAATACTTACTGGACTATATACCGTACTAGGCGGAATGCGCGCAGTAGTTTATACCGAAGCTTTGCAAGCAGTGGTTTTGGTGGTGGGTGCACTGATGTTGACTTTAATAGGCCTGGATGAGGTAGGGGGATGGTCCTCTATGAAAGAAACCGTTACACCAGAGTACCTAAATATGTGGCGTTCCATATCAGACCCTGACTTCCCTTGGTTACCCCTTCTAATTTCCAGTACCATTGTTGGGATATGGTATTGGTGTACGGATCAATATATAGTTCAGCGGGCATTGACCGCAAAAAATTTAAAAGAAGCACGAAGGGGCACTATATTTGGTGCGGTTTTAAAGCTTTTTCCAGTTTTTCTTTTTTTAATCCCCGGAATCATTGCCTTGGCATTAAAGATGAGGGGAGAACTGCAATGGGATTCCGCAGACCAGGCTTTTCCCGTATTGATGAGTACCCTTTTACCCTCAGGTTTAAGGGGGTTGGTGGCAGCAGGACTCTTGGCAGCGCTGATGAGTTCTTTAGCCTCGGTTTTTAACTCCTGTTCCACGCTATTTACAGTAGATGTTTACAAGAAATTTAGACCCGATGCGTCGGAAAAATATCTGGTAAGAATTGGTCAAATCGCAACTGCTGTAGCAGTAATCATTGGTATTATATGGATTCCCATCATGCAAAATATATCTGGAGTACTATATGAATACTTACAAAAAGTGCAATCTTATATTGCACCACCCATAACGGCTGTTTTTTTACTAGGGATTTTTATAAAAAGGGTTAATAAACAGGGCGCCTTTTATACATTGATCTCAGGTTTGATTATCGCTACATTGAGAATCGTTTTAGAGCTGGTAAAAGATCAATTAGACCCCCAAGGAATACTATATTTTTTGGGAAGTGTAAATTATTTGATTTTTGGCGCTTATTTCTTTCTACTGAGCATCGTTTTGTTGATTATTATTAGCTTGTTTACTCCATCTCCCCGCTACGAAACAATTGAAAATCTTACCTTTTCTACACTAACTGAAGAGGCAAAAATCTCCAATAAAAATAGTTACAATTATTGGGACATTATAATTACTATAAGCGTGGTATCTATTGTATGTGGTGTAATGTACTTTTTTAATGGGAGTTGATCTTACTTCTAAGACACTTAAAAGTACATTATTCTCCTAATCCTTTTTTTCAAGTTGATAAATTCAATGACCTCATTTTAAAGAATAAAGTGCAGTTGAAATATGATTTGAGAGGTCTACAGCTATTATATAGAATCAAAATGATAATTGAATTATCAATGTTTGTTTTAGCATAGTTTAATACAATATACCCCACAGAATTAGTAAACGATATAGTTGGAATATGAATGATAAGTAGTGGAGTTAACTTTTTTTGATTTATTATATTGCGCTATAAATTAATAACTATGAATCACTTTAATAAAGTAATATTTGTATTTGGCATATTAGTGTGCTTTTCATCATGCGATAACAAAAAATCTAATTCTTCGAAATCACCAATATTTGCCAATATAGAACTAAATAGAGGCGACTTATTGTTATGTGGAGATCCAAATTTTGGTGAAGTAAATTTCTCACTTTCATGTAACTATGAGATGAGAGAAACCTTTAATTTAGGATTAACCTTAATTCATTCTTTTGAATATGCAGAAGCCGAAAAAGCATTTGTAAGTGTCCTAGACAAAGACCCAGAATGTTTAATGGCATACTGGGGAACAGCAATGAGCATTTTAAATCATCCCTTATCTTTTAAACAAAATCCAAAATCTCTAAAGCGAGGTGAGGAGCTTTTAAAAATTGCTAAATCATTAACTCCCAACAACGAACGTGAAAAAGATTATATAGATGCAGTAAGCATTTACTTTAAAGACTGGGAAATTTTAGACACAAAAACCAGAAAACTTAATTATGAAAGTAAGATGGAGGAACTATATGTAAAGTATCCTGATGATCTAGAAACAGCCGTTTTTTACTCACTTTCTGTTCTTGCTACCGCAGATTTAAATGATAAGACTTACGTTAAACAAAAAAAATCAGGAAAAATATTAGAAAAATTATTTGAAAAATACCCCAATCACCCTGGTATTGCTCATTATATAATACATAATTACGATTCTCCTGAACTTGCTCACATGGCTCTTCCAACTGCACGAAAATACGCAATTATTGCTCCCTCTTCGGCACATGCTCAACACATGCCCTCACATATATTCACAAGGTTAGGATTGTGGAATGAGTCAATAAAATCTAATATTGATTCTGCTAAATCTGCAGTATGTTATGCAGAATCTGTTAACCCTGATGCTAACTGGGTAAGTGAAATCCATGCTTTAGACTATTTAGTATATGCTTATCTACAACTTGGAGATAATATAAAAGCTCAATCAGAAATGAATAAAATACAACAAATAAAAGAGGTTTTTCCCTCAGATCATTTTGCATCTGCATATGCTTTAATTGCGGTTCCATCTAGATTAGCAATAGAAAATAAAAATTGGAAATTAGCCACGCAACTTGAACTTCCAAAAACTAAATTAGATTGGGGTAAAGCTCATTGGCCAAAAGCAATGCTTCACTTTTCAAGAGCCTTAGGCTTTTCCAATTTAGGTAACTCTAGTGCTGCTGAAAATGAATTAAAATCTTTAATAGATCTTAGAGATAAACTAACTGAAGCCGAGAATACCTATGAAAGCGGTCAAGTTACAATCCAAATTGAAGCAGTTAGAGGTTGGATCGAGTACTCTAAAGGAAACTCTAAAAAAGCTATTGAATATATGAAATTAGCATCTAATTTAGAGAGTAAGACATCAAAAGCTGCAGTTACCCCTGGTGAAATAATTCCAGCGGATGAACTTTTAGCTGATCTCTATCTTGCATTGAACAAACCAAAAAAAGCACTGGAATCATACAAAAAAAACTTGGAGGAACACCCTTTTAGGTTTAATGGTATATACGGAGCAGCTAAGGCTGCAGAAAAACTAAATGATATCAAATTGGCAGTTTATTATTTTGATCAATTAGTTAAATTAAGTGCAAAGACAAATAGTTCTCGTCCAGAGATATCAGAGGCTAAAGATTATTTAACTAGTAATTCGACTAGAGCTTAAAAATGTACGAAAAGCATCTAATTTATATTTTAATAGTTGTATTTATATCTTGCAATCAAGATTCAAAAAAACAACTTCCAATTTATAACCCTGTTGATTTTAATCCAAAATTAGTTGATAAAAGTATCAGAGATATTACTAAAAATCATACGGTAAGTGATTTTAATTTAATTAATCAAAATGGGAGTTTTATAACATCGAAAGATTATAAAAATAAAATTTATGTAGTTGATTTTTTCTTTACTAGTTGCCCAAGTATTTGTCCAATTATGACAAACAATATGTTAAAAATACAGGATGAATTTATTGATAATAATGAAGTAATGTTGTTATCAATGTCTGTTACACCTGAAATTGATAATGTAGAGATCCTCAAACAGTATGCTGTTGATAAAGGTGTAATTGACTCCAAATGGAATATCACAACTGGACAAAAAAAACATATATATGAATTAGCAAGAAAAAGTTATTTTGCTGTTCTTAAACAAGGAGATGGAGGTTTACAGGACTTTATTCATTCTCCTAATTTTATTTTAGTTGATAATAAAAAGCAAATTCGTGGTATATATGATGGTACTATTGAAAACGAAATTTCAAGGTTAATTAAAGATATTAATATATTATGTGAGTGACCACAAGTAATTTGAACTAAGGTTGATATGTCCTGTTATTATGGACAACTATTAACTGACGCTCTCCAGGCTGGCTGATTCAACGTGGCCAATGGAGCACCAGTAGAAAAAAGCAGTGGAGTTGAACTTATGCTAATCACACCAATTGCTTATGTCTTGATCAAATGATGTAGCGTCTTGGAACATAAATTTCATATTATTACTAATTGTACATTAATTAGGTTAAATCGAAGATTATCTAAATATTTAGAATAAAAAGGAACAAAAGAAGACAAGGTATATAGAAATTTTTTTCAGCTTATTGAGTTTAATTTTTTACGTTTCATATCTATTAAATTACTAATTCATCATTACGTAGCAGAGTAATCTTCAACATTCATAAATTCTTGTAAGGATATATAAATCATATCCTAACTCCATTTAAATAAGTTATTAATCAAAGATGTTTGATGCGATTTTTGTATTTTTTATATAAATAATCATTGTCAAAACCATCAATGTTTTGACTAAAATATACAGGGATTTTTACACCTTGATACACGGCCATTTTCATAGCTTCAGTGGCAATTAAATTCACAATAAAGCAACCCGAAATTGTTGAAGCAGCCCCTGTAAGCTCCCCTCCTATTTCAAGCATTCCATCTCCAGGGGGAACACAGTTGTCCAATACCAAATCGGCGATTTCGAATAGCTTTTTTTGTCCTTCAATACGCACCGGATATTTCTTGGATTGTTCCGTAGAGGTAATCGCTATAACTTTATTACCATTGTCTTTCGCCATTTGCGCCATTTCAATGGGCATGGCATTTCTACCCGAATTGGAAATGATGATAAAAAGATCTTCTTGCTCTATTTTGTATTGATTCCATAATACTTCTGAAACGCCACTGATACGTTCCATTTCTGCACTTCGTTGTGCTCCCTCTGAGGTCATTACTATGGAGTCTAAAAATGCATTTACATTGGCCAATCCACCCGCGCGAACAAATAGTTCAAGCCCAATCATGTGAGAATGACCCGTGCCGAAAGTATGAATTATGTGATCCTCTATAATGGTTTTGGCCATCCAATCTACCGCTTTAGGTAAATTTGATTCGTTGGTTGCTACGATTCTATCTAGCAGTTCTTTAGAGGCCTGATGGTATTCATACATATTGGTTTGTTATTTTTGATAGATTTATTAATCTAATTTAAATGAGATTCATATAACGGATTGAGTGTTGTGGGAATGGGTGCCTGGGTAAATTCCCACCAACTTTCTAGTTCATCGATCAATTCTTTTGTTTTATCTACCTTAATTTCAGCAAGGTTATTCCTTTCGCCTATATCCTCTTTTAGATTGTACAATTCTATTTCATGGTCTTCAAAATAATAATGTAATTTCCAATCTCCTTTTCTAATCAAAGATCCTGGACGAGTTCTAAAAAGAGAGTCTCTGTTTTCATTAAACAATACGTTATAG
The DNA here is from genome assembly GCA_902609035.1 of uncultured Bacteroidota bacterium. Next base: position 5,940 of record CACLQG010000034.1, on the reverse strand, counting down.
CCTTGAAGATATATAGGGAAATGCCAGAAAAATGAACGCTCCGACATCTTTTGACCATTTGTAATCATTGGTAAGAGAGACTTTCCATCAAGCTCCTTATCAATGCTATGGTCTCCAGACAATTCCATTATTGTAGGAAAAATATCAAGATGTGAAATCGGGGTTTGCGTGATTTTTCCAACAGCGACTTTGTCTTTCCATAAAATGAAAAAAGGTATCCTAATTCCTCCTTCATAATAACTTCCTTTTCCAGCTCTTAGAGGTTTTTGCATGGTGATTTTACCATAATAACCACCATTATCAGATGTAAAAATTATAAAAGTATTGTCAAAAAGATCACGCTCCTTTAGCTTATTGATTAAAAGACCAATATTACGATCTAGATTGTCGACCATAGAGGCATACTCAGGATTGTTCTGACCTTTGTAAGAGGGCTTGTTTTGGTATTTATACATCAAAGAATCTACACGTTGAATGGGTGTATGGACTGCATAAGGGGAGTAATGTAAAAAAAAAGAATCCTCAGTATTGTCCAAAAACAATAAAGTTTTTTCCATGATCAAATCAGTTAAATATTCACTTTTTCCACTTTCTATGGTCACTTGCCGATCCCCTTTGCAGTAGGGTGGATAATAACTACCAGGGTTACCATAATGATTTCCTGCTATGTTAACATCAAAACCGTAATCCAAAGGGTTATTACTGAGATGCCATTTCCCAGAGTGGCATGTGGTATAACCTTGATCTTTTAACTTTTGGGCAATAGTACTGAATTTAGGATCCAATACCTTTGTATTTTTTATAGGAATCAGCTTTCTGTCTTTTGCCTCTCCTCGGTCAGAATTATCCACTGTATAAATTTGATGTCGCGTAGTCCATTTTCCCGAGTGAATTGAGGCTCTACTGGGAGCGCAATTAGCTGAAGCCGCATAAGCTTGAGTAAAAACCATCCCTTGACAAGCCAAAGCATCAATGTTGGGTGTAGAGTAGTATTCACTACCCATAAAACTGACATCATTCCATCCCATATCGTCAATATTGATCAATATGATATTTGGTTTTTTACCGTTTTTACTTAATGAGGAACTAAATAATATTACTAATACCGTAAGTCCGATAAATATGTTAAAAGCTGACAAATGTCTATTCAAAACATAAATTTTGAATCTTCAATTTAAAAAAAAAGGTCCAATGGACTATTAAATTAAGTTTTTATTAATTTGCTTAAAAACAAAAAAACTGAACTCCGAACAAACAAAAGTTCAATACTAATCGATCAAAAATGAAAAAATCCTGTGTTACTCTGCTTTTGATGACCTCAGTAATATTCTCATGTACAGTCACTAAAGAAAAACCGAACATTTTATTTGTGATCTCTGATGACCAATCATTTCCCCATGCCAGCATATATGGTACAACTTGGATCAAAACCCCTGGTTTTGACAGAGTAGCCCGTGAAGGTTTGCTCTTTACCAATGCATTTACAACTAATGCGAAGTGTTCACCTTCTAGATCTTCTATTCTCACTGGAAGGAATAGTTGGCAACTGGAAGAAGCCACGAACCATGTTCCTTTTTTTCCTGAGAAATTTACTACTTTCCCAGAAGTACTGAAGGTCAAAGGATACAAAACGGGCTTCACGGGAAAAGGATGGGCTCCTGGTATTGCATTAAAGGATGGAAAAAAGAGAGAGTTGATTGGGGATGTTTATAGCGATATAAAATTGACTCCCCCCACCTCCTTTATTAGTAATATCGATTATTTCGAAAACTTTAAACTTTTTCTAAATGGGAAATCCGATAAAGAAGCGTTTTTCTTTTGGGTGGGAGGACACGAGCCCCACAGGGCATATGAATATAAGGTAGGGATCAACAAGGGAAATAAAGCCCTAGATGAAATTGATCAGGTGCCAGGTTACTGGCCCAATTCGGACAATGTAAAAACCGATATGTTGGACTATGCTTTCGAAATAGAATATTTTGACCAGCACTTGGTGAAAATTATTGAGGAATTGGAAGAACAAAATTTGATGGACAATACTATCATTGTGGTTACCTCCGACAATGGGATGCCGTTCCCTCGGGTAAAAGGTCAGGTTTATCCATTTGATAACCGACTGCCCCTAGCGATTCGTTGGGGTATAGGGATAAAAAATCCAGGAAGGGTAATTAGTGATTTTTTTAGTTTTTCAGATTTCGCCCCTACATTTTTGGATTTGGCAGGCATCACCATTGACCAGCACAAAATGAAGGATTTTTCTGGAAAGAGCTGGTTAAATGTATTCAACAATCAAACTGATGAAAACCCCAGACCTTATATGATAATTGGAAAAGAACGTCATGATGTGGGGAGAGAAAACGACCAAGGGTATCCCGTTCGGGCTATTATTGAGGGTAAATATTTTTACAGTCGTAATTTTAAACCCGAGCGTTGGCCTGCTGGAAATCCTGAAACTGGTTACCTCAATACGGATGGAAGTCCTACCAAAACTGAAATTTTAAATCTTAATCGACTGGGGGAAGACGAATCCTATTGGAACTATGCCTTTGCAAAGCGACCTCAAGAAGAATTATACGATTTAGAAAAAGACCCTCAATGTCTTGATAATTTGGTATATAACGAGAGTTTTTCCTCAATAAAAAAAGGTCTTAAAGAAAAGTTGATAAACGATTTAACTGAACAGGGTGATCCAAGGGTTTTGGGCAAAGGAGATATTTTTGATCAATATCCATACTCAGGAGAAAAAGTGAAAAACTTTTACAACCGATTCATGAATGGGGAAGAAATTCCTACCCACTGGGTTAACAGAACTGATTTTGAAGAATAGACCGTAAAAATTCATAAATTCATTTCTCTAACACAGGTATTATAAACCTTTTAATAGCGGGAGTGGTGTGGGCTTGATCCATGAAGTTTATCATTTTTTTGACGATCTTGGGATATTCGGCTGCCAAATCATTTAACTCCTTAGGGTCCTTGGAAAGATCGTAAAGCTGTAAATCTACATTTTCTATATTTAAATTCTTTTTGTATCCCTTCCAAGATCCCATTCTTATGGCTTGTTGTCCCTTATAACCTGGGAACTCCCAATAGAGGTAATCATGCGCTTTCTGAGGTTTTTCTATCAATGTGGGATAGTAGCTCAATCCGTCAATTTTATATGGAGGCTCCACCTCTAAAATATCACATACGGTAGCAAAATAATCATAAAATATACTAGGGTGATTGGATTGTGTTCCTGATTTAATTTTATTAGGCCAAGTAGCAATAGTCGGAACTCTAAGTCCACCCTCATTCACACTCCCCTTCACGGTATCCTCCGAATTGATAAAAATTCCCGTACTATTAAAGAAATAGATGTCTGCCTGTTCGGTTTTATGAGTAGGGCCGTTATCACTCGAAAAAACAATAAATGTATTATCATATTTCCCCATTTCCTTGAGTTTAGAAACGATCTCCCCTACTTGTACATCCAAATAAGAAATCATAGCGGCATAAGTTGCCCTAGGAGTGCGATTTGGATAATATCCTGAACCCCCTATGTAAGGACCTTCTGGTCCTAATTTTTCTTTGTAGTGATCTACCCAATTTTGAGGAGCTTGTAAAGGTAAATGCGGCAAAGGGGAGGCATAATATAGAAAAAACTTATTTTCCTTATTGCGATCAAGAAATGCTAGGGCCTCATCATGCATTAAAGCTGGCGCATAATCATTTTGGGTGTATATAGTATAACTATTGTTATCATTGGGATCCAGTTCTTTAGGCAGTCTTCCTTTGTCAACAGTGGTATTGTTGAGAATGTGCCTTTCCTCATTTCTCCACAAATGTGAAGGATAAAGGTTATGGGCCTGACGCTGGCAGTTGTAGCCATAGAAAAAATCAAAACCTTTTTTATTTGGGGTACTTTGGGTATTGGGTGCTCCAAGACCCCACTTCCCTACCATACCCGTTTTGTATCCTTGAGATTGGAAAACATTGGCTATAGTGATTAAGGAATCTGGAAAAGGTCGCTGACCCTCCAAATTGGGGTTATCAAACATGGCTTTAAAACTGGAGACATCACCCCGCTCTTTCCATTCATCATTATTCCTAATCGGATTGTTACCCGTATGCAAACCCAACATAAGTACGGCCCTTGCTGGAGCACAAACTGGAGCTCCACTATAGTGGTCTGTTAGTATCATTCCATCCCTGGCCAATTTATCTATGTTGGGGGTCTCAATCCATTTCTGACCCTGAATTCCAATTTCTCCGTAGCCCAAGTCATCTGCCAAAATAAAAACGAAGTTTGGAGATTCTTCTACTTTTTTAATGGACTCACTACAAGAAAGAAGGATGAATAATATTTTAAGGGTTAAAGAGGTTTTTTTCATAAGTAGTGTTTAATTTTAAAAAGGGCCTTTGTTATTAATTTTTGTGGCCATGGTAGTTGATCCTGGCATTTCACCACGTATACTGTGCTGGGGGGTTCGATCGGATTTTTTTCGGTCTTCAGTTTCTTTTTCTTCTTTGTCAATAGGTTCTCTATAATACCAATCTTTGGTTAACTTTTCGGGTAAATCGTCGCCAGTTTCCATAGTCCATTGATTCAATACAGCTTTCAGCTGAGAGTAATCAGGGGGAATATCGTTACCCAATAAAAGATTGTTATATTGGTAGGGATCAACTTTCAAGTCATAAAGTTCCTCCTCTGATCTTGGCGCTATAAATATTTCTGCTTGCTTTTCAGTTATGGTTCCGTTAAAGAAGGCCTCTTTTAGCTCTTTATATGATGTACTATTAATCACGTCTAATGGTCCTCTTTGTGGAAATTGAGGTCTTGAATTGATTATATACATAAAACGATCATCTCTAACCATACGCTCATATGCTTCAAAGTCGTGCCAATTGTGCTCCGCAAAAACGTAGTTCCTAAATTTGTGCTCTGGATTGTTCAAAAGCTTTTTAAAGCTCACGCCCTGAAAGTGATCTACTGCCTCAATTCCTGCTAAATCAATAAGTGTAGGTGCAATATCTACTGCACTGACTAGGCTTTCTGTTACCTTTTTAATCGAGGTCTCCAGCTTGGGATAGTGAATGATAAATGGTGTCTTCACACCCTGATCATTGACCCTTGTTTTACTATGAGGAAAAGGTCTTCCATTATCAGCCATTATGATAATCAATGTATTTTCATACACCTCTTTGTCCTTTAATTTCTTAACCACTTTACCTATATAGTGATCAAAACGAGAGATTTCGTCGTAATAGTCAACAAGGTCTTGCCGTGTTTCTGGACCGTCTATGAGGTATTCTGGTACTTTAATTTTATTGGGATCATGAGTTCCTCCTAATTCATTTTCTCCCCAACTACGGTGAGCATCATAGGCAGCAAGCCACATAAAAAATGGCTGATTATTGGGTAATTTTTCAACGGCTTGTATCCAATATGCTTCCCCACCTAGACCATTTATCTCCTTCTTGTCATTTACCTGTTCAAAGCCTCGTTTGGCATATTCTCCCATATGGAATTTTCCTGCATGTAGGGTGTAATAACCATTAGATTTGAGGATTTCAGGAAGTGAAATCATATTTATAGGCGGTTCAGAGTGTAACTCGGCTCCACCTGTATTGTGTGGATATCGACCTGTGATTATAGAATTCCTACTGGGGCTGCAAGAACTTGTGGTTAAATAGGTGTTTTTAAATACCATCCCGTCCTGAGCAAGAGCATTAATGTTTGGCGTTTGTACTTGGTCATTTCCATAACATCCAAGGTCATCCCAACTAACATCGTCTGCAATGAATACGATTAGGTTGGGATGCAAAGAATTGTTATGATTTTGAGGTTGTCCTAGAGAATCGCAATAAATGAACTGTGATAGAATTAATACCCCAATGACGGGGTAAAAAGTATAGTTCAAAAATTTCATTGTTTGATGTTTTAAATATTCACCACGA
>CACLQG010000033.1 GCA_902609035.1 uncultured Bacteroidota bacterium | reverse complement strand
ATCAAACTAACTGGCCCAGAAGGCAAAAGCTTTGCCTTAGCCCCTAAAAGCATACCCACTAATAGAAAGGTAACCACTAAGAAAACCACTACACTCGCAAAAACTACTGAATAATCCATTTCTACTTTTTTATAATTTAATACCCATAAAACTCATAAAACCCAAAGCCATCAAACCTGTTATAATAAAGGTAATACCCAGCCCACGTAGGGGGGCTGGAACGTTTGAATAAATAATTTTTTCTCTAATTGCAGCAATAGCCAAAATGGCTAATAACCAACCTATCCCAGAACCCAATCCGTAAACTGCAGATTCGCTAACTCCAGAAAAATCTTTTTGCTGCATAAATAAAGAACCTCCTAATATGGCACAATTCACAGCGATTAAGGGAAGAAAAATCCCTAAAGCTCCATATAAAGCAGGAGCAAATTTTTCAACGATCATTTCTACCAATTGAACCATAGAAGCAATAACCGCAATGAACATGATAAAGCTCAAAAAGCTTAAATCAATCTCGGCATAAGAGGTGTCTAACCATTTCAATGCTCCAGGACGCAATAAATAGGTATCCAGTAAGAAGTTAATAGGAACGGTAATCGACAATACAAAAATAACAGCCAGTCCAAGTCCAACTGCGGTTTTAACAGTTTTGGAAACTGCCAAATAAGAACACATCCCTAAGAAATAGGCGAAAATCATATTCTCTATAAATATACTTTTGACAAATAAGTTTAAATATCCCTCCATGATCTAGTTCTTTTCTATAAGTTTTCTATTACGAGCACGTTGGACCCAAATAAATACACCAACAGTAATCAAGGCCATTGGTGATAACAACATAAGTCCATTATTTACGTATCCCATTTCATAAAATAAATCTGGGATAATTTGATAACCGAATAATTTTCCAGAACCAAAGAATTCTCTGAAGAAAGCAACTACAATGAGGATAAATCCATAACCCGCTGCATTTCCAATTCCATCCAAAAACGATTTCCAAACGCCATTACCCAAAGCAAAGGCTTCTAATCGGCCCATCACAATACAATTGGTAATGATTAACCCAATAAAAATGGAGAGCTGTTTGCTAACATCGTAGGCATAGGCCCTTAAAATTTGATCGACTAAAATCACCATAGATGCAACTACGACCAATTGAACGATAATTCGTATTCTATTGGGTATCAAGTTTCTCAAAAGAGAAATGATCACGTTGCTGGCACCCATTACCGCCACTACAGATAAACTCATAACCAAAGCAGGTTTGAGTTGTACGGTAATCGCTAGTGCAGAACAAATCCCCAATACCTGAACCGTAATAGGGTTGTTGTCGTCAAGGGGATCGTAGAGTAAAGCTTTATTTTTTTTTGAAAACAAAGGCTCCGATTCCTTATTCAGGAAAAGAAGTATAAGCTTTTTTGATGGGATTGATTGTTTCTCTGCCATAGTTTTAGTTTATTAAGGCAACTGTCGTTTTCTCCTTTTCAAAATAAGGAAGGTAATGTTCAAGTCGCTCAATAATCATATCAGTTACTCCATCTCCTGTAATCGTTGCACCAGAAATGGCATCAACTTTGTGATCGTCTTTATTAGTGTCCTTTGGGTCATTGTTTGTTTTTGAAACACTTATTCCTACCAATTGCCCTGATTGATCAAAAACCTTTTCTTCTCTAAATCGGTCCATAAACCATTGTTGAGTAATTTCCGCACCAAGCCCTGCCGTTTCTGCTTTGTGATCAAATACAGCACCTTGGATGGTGTTGATATCAGACTTCAAAGCGATGTAGCCCCAAATAGCATCCCATAATCCTGAACCACGTAGGGGGATAATATAATAACTCATTTTATCAACTTTAGCCTTGTACAGCGGAAAGCGTTGTTCTTTTGCTGGTTTTTTAATCTCCTTGTTAAGTTTAATTTGAAAAGCATCAATTGATTCATCAACATTTCCGATATGATCAAGAGCAAGTGTCCGATTGATATATTTTTTGTACAAACCTTCTGCTTTTTCTCTATTAGTTTTGATACCTATGGTTGAAAGAATGTTTTGCATTTTTTCCTTTCTTACGTTATCGGCCTGAAGAGATTTCAGTGAACTGGCAGTAAAAGCTAAAGTTGAGGCAACCACCAAAACCATTAATGCGGCAAAAAGAAAAGTATATCCGTTAGAGTCTCTGTTCATCACTAAGCAGTTTTAAGGGCTGAAGCCCATCTTTTTTTACGTTTTTTGATATTTCCCTCTATAACATAATGGTCTATTGTTGGTGCAAAGACGTTCATCAACAATATGGCCAACATCACACCTTCTGGATAGGCGGGATTAAATATCCTTATGAGAATGCAAAATACGCCTACTAAAATTCCATATACCCATTTTCCTTTATTGGTTTGTGCAGCAGATACTGGGTCGGTAGCCATAAATACTATACCAAAAGCAAAGCCACCAACAACTAAGTGATTGAGCCAAGAAAAATTCATCAACGCGTTAGCTCCCCATAGGTTAAATAAAAGTCCTACAATAGCAGCTCCAATAACACTTCCCAACATGATTCTCCAACTACCTACACCCGTAGCGATTAGTATTACTGCTCCAATCACAACAAATAATGTGGAGGTCTCAGCTATGGAACCTGGAATCGATCCTTGAAACATTTGAAAAAAACTATAATTTACATTCCCGCCTGCGGCTAAGGTCCCCAAAATAGTTTCCCCCGAAATACCGTCTATATTAGAAGCTTCTGATACCCAAACTTTGTTTCCAGACATATAGGTGGGATATGCAAAGAATGCAAAAGCTCGCGCTGTTAAGGCAGGGTTAAGAATGTTCATTCCTGTACCCCCAAAAGCTTCTTTAGCAATAAGAACAGCAAAAGCAACTGATATAGCAACCATCCAAAGAGGAATGTCAACAGGCATAATCATTGGAATTAACAGACCCGTAACCAGATAACCCTCATTGACTTCGTGCCCTCGATATACCGCAAAAATAAATTCTATGGTCAATCCTACTACATAAGAAACAATTATCATGGGAAAAATTTTCCTAGAGCCGTGAATGAAAGCATCCAGAAAAGTAAAACCTTCACCTATTTGAGCATAATATTGGTATCCGGTGTTGTAAATTCCATAAATCAAAGCGGGCATTAAAGCTATTATTACCGTTACCATTGTTCTTTTTAAATCGATAGCATCTCTGATGTGCGCACCAGTGCGTGTAGTATGATTGGGTACAAAGAGGAAGGTATCAAAAGCGTTAATAGCAGGGGCATACCTTTCCCATTTTTTTCCTTTACCAAAGGGTCTTTTTAAATCGTCTAATTTTCTCCTCAAAAAATTCATAATATAAATTTATCCAACTTCTTTAATCATTAATTCAATTCCATCCTTGATAATTTCTTGTGCCTCAATTTTGGAGGTATTCGCATAATCTATCAATCCAAAGTCTTCAGGGAGTACTTCATAAATTCCTAAAGCTTCCATTTTTTCTATATCACCTGCCATACAAGCTTTGAGTAGTTGCATGGGGTAAATTTCCATAGGAAAAACTTTTTCCATCTCTCCTGTTACCACAAAGGCTCGTTCCTCACCATTCATATTAGTATCAACATTATATCCTTTCTTTCCAAATAGCCAAGACAAAGAGGTTTTGGATAAGCTCGGTATTTTGTTGTCCATAAAAGGTAGCCATCCAAACATCCTGTAGTGGTTTCCTTCTGGAATGATAGTCAATAGATTGTTGTAAAAATCCAAATGACCATCGAAGGCTTCTGCTTTACCAGTAAGCACATCTCCATTGATAAAGCGGTTTTGTTGGCTTATATCAAAGCCTGTTACATCTAAAATCGAACTAAATTGTGCGCCTATTTTGGTTTTAATATATTGGGGTTGAAGCACTGATTCTCCTGCAACAGCAACTGTCCTCTGGGCACTATACTGACCATATGAGAAGAGTTTTCCAATATTTACCACATCCTCAGGACGTACTTCCCAAACCTTTTCCCCCATATTAATGGGAGAGTGTTTGTGAATATGCACACTGACATTTCCAGCTGGATGCGGTCCATTAACGGGTAATGGTTCAACGTTTTTTATATCGTCAAAAAAACCTGAAAAAGTAGCATCCACAGAGAGAACAACTGGCTTATCAACAAGATAGTTTAAAACATCTATACCATATTGAAATTCTTCCTTGTTGTTTTTTAATAAAAACTGAAAATCAACATCTAATGGAGCAGAAGCATAGGTTGATATATAAATCGCTTTAGGGGTAACATTAGGCTGAGCAATGATACCATAGGGGCGTTGTTTGATAAAAGGCCATGCTCCACTGTTCAATAAAATCTCTTTTACTTTTACACGATCCAATGAATTGGAAGAATATATCTTATGATCAAAAGCATCTCCAGCATTCTCCTCTATAATAATCTTTAAAATTTTTCTTTTTGCTCCCCGAACTATTTCCTTGACCAATCCAGACACAGGAGAAACAAATAAAATTCGTGGGTCTTTTTTTGAGTAAAAAACAGGAGATCCTTTTACAACCGACTCACCTTCTTTCACTATCAAGCGTGGAACAATTCCAAAAAAATTATCGGGTTTGAGGGCAAAAGTTTTTGAGTGTGATGCCTCTGATAAAATTTTCTCTGACTCACCTAGCAAATTAATTGATGCGCCTCTACTGATACGAATGCCTACGGACATATAAGAAAGTTTCTAAAAACATTCAAATTTACTAATAAAGCCCCACCTCTAAAAATGAATAATTAGCAAAAATTAGTAATTTATATTTATTCTAAATAATTGTTTAACATTATTGTGAAGTGGGTTTACAATGATCATTGAAATGCATTTAAATTCATAATTTTACATTATGATAAAAAAATGCAGACTTAAACACTTTTTTTTAACAATGAATTGTTTCGGGATGCTATGTGGTCAAAATTTTCAAGAAAAATCAAACTTCAGTTCCATTAAATCCATCGTTTTCAAAAAACAGAACAATGAAATACAGTTTCCCATCGCTAAATTTAACGAACCTTTTCAATTACATTTTGACGATCTTAATGCTGACGAAAGTAATTTCTACTACAGAATTAAATATTTTAATCACGATTGGACCCCCTCCAATTTATCTCAAAACGAATACCTGAAAGGTTTTGATAACCTAAGAATTGAAAATTACCAGACATCGTTCAATACACTTCAGCCCTACACCCATTATCAGCTGGAATTACCCAATGAACAAACTCAGTTTCTAATATCTGGGAATTACCTTGTGGAAATTTACAATGAGAGTGATGAACTAGTTTTTTCTAGAAAATTTCTAATCTATGAGAACAGAGCTGAAGTAAATGCTGCAGTTTTTAGAACCCGTGATTTGAAGCTTTACCAAACTCACCAACGTGTTCAGTTCTCAATTAGTCCAAATAAAGGAGAATATTTTCGTGATCCACAAAACCAATTACACGTTAGCATTTTACAAAATGAGCAATGGAACTCAATAATTAATAATCTAAAACCGCAATATACCAATGGTAATCTATTAGAATATAGGTATGATTCAGAGACGCAATTTGAAGGCGGAAATGAATACTTGTTTTTTGATACAAAAAACATTCAAATAACAAGTACAAATGTGAGTTTTGTGGAACTTAAAAGGTTATATGAAACCTATCTTACCCCCAATTTTCTTCGTAGAGGTTACCCTTATATTTTTACCCAAGACCTCAATGGAGATTACATCATACGTACACTACAGGGAACAGAAGATGGAACAATAGAAGCGGACTATAGCTGGGTACATTTTAGTTTGTCAGCTCCGATATTACTCAAAGATCAAGAAATTTACATCTATGGGAAATTCAATAATTACAAATTGATTGAGGAAAATAAAATGTTTTACAATCCCTCTCTTGAAATTTATGAAGGAGTGATGCTACTCAAACAAGGGGTATACAATTACAAATACGTCGCAAAAACTCCTGAGTCTATAATTTACAATGCCATCAGTGGTTCCCATGCCACGACAGAAAATCGATATCTAATTTTTGTATACTACAGGTATTTCGGAAATTTATATGACTCACTTATTGGCATTGGAGAAACTTCATCTTTTGAGATTATTGATTAATTAAGGGTTTATTTGTTTAAAAGGAGGGGATTAAAATTTCTCTAGAAACGGAATATGAGGGAAACTTTCTCAATGATAATGTCCTTCACAATTCTTTTTTATGTAAAACTCAAATTGAAATTCAAAGCAAAAGTTCTGTACAACTTTTGACCCTACATTGGAAGATTATCGAGGCCTTAAATAAAACCCAATATATCATTGGAAGTGGTGTGGTTGGAAAAAAGCCAGTTATAAATCTGGGTGAAATTCATAAATATAAATCGGGATGCTTAATTTCTTCATCTTTGGCCGCTATGAAAGGGGCATATATTATGATTGATTTTTTATCTACCAAAAGTTCAATTTAGATATTCCTCTCTTCAAACTCTCTGCTCCCTTTTTGCTCAACTAACCCAAAGAGTAATAAACTAACTTTTTAGTTTCAAAAAACTCTTCCCTAAAATAATTTTTTAAAGGGATCACCTGTGATTCATTGAATCCCTTTAATTCCTCAGACAAATCCCCTCCTTTTAAACACAAAAACCCGTTCTTAATATTGTTTATATGTTTCAAAGAAACCTTATTTAAAGACCAATGAATCAATGTCTCCATAGGAGCAACTGCTCTACATACTATAAAATCCACCTTAATATCTAAATCCTCCACTCTTTGATGATGAGTGGTAATGTTATCTAATTGAAGTTTCTCTTTTACTGAATTGATAACCTTTATTTTTTTTCCTGTACTGTCAACCAAGTAAAATTTCACTTCGGTAAACAAAATAGCTAATGGTACTCCAGGGAAACCTCCCCCAGTTCCAACATCCAAAACTCTAGTTCCTCCCTTAAAAGTAATAAATTTACCTATAGACAATGAATGAAGAACATGACGTATGTAAAAATATTCCATATCCTTTTTCGAAATCACATTGACACGAGAATTCCAGTCATTATAAATATTAAATAAGGATTCAAACTGATTTTTTTGATGGAGATTTAAACGAGGAAAATATTCTTGAATTAATTTCAATCCAGTTTTTTGATAAAAATAGAAAGAATGGCTATAAATTCAATATTTTTACTCAACAACAAACAATTAAATATGAATCAGAGACTTATTCCACGTTTTTCCAGAAAAGAATCCAAAATGTTTTTTCAAACCCTTAACCTAAGAGTCAATCAATACTTCAAAGAAAAAAAAATTGCTAAAACTGGCAATTGGAAATTGTACCTAAAGACGATAGTTATGTTCACCATATTGATTGCCCCTTTCGTTTTAATCCTTTCTTCAAATATCAATGATTGGTTCAAACTTCTACTCACTATTCTTATCGGTATTGGAATGGCTGGTGTCGGTATGAATGTAATGCACGATGGCAATCATGGTTCTTTTTCCAAATACCCTTGGATCAATAAATTGATGGGCAGTAGCATATACATGCTAGCAGGAAATGTTTTTAACTGGAAGGTACAACACAATGTTTTGCATCATACATATACCAATATCAAAGATCATGACGAAGATTTAGAGGCAGGTGTGGTTTTACGCTTTTCCAAGCATGCAGAATGGAAGCCTCACCATCGTTTCCAACATTTATATTTTGTATTACTATATGGATTATTGACACTCAAATGGGCAATTATTTCTGATTTTGTTAAACTTACTCGCTATCAAAAAATGAATATTTCATATGCTAATAGTAGAAGCCACTCATGTCAATGGGTTGGATTGATCATTTCCAAGATCGTTTATTTCTCCTTTTGGATTGTATTACCCATATTGGTTTTCAATATTGTCTGGTGGAAGGTGCTTATTGGGTTTTTTGTAATGCACTACACTGCAGGTCTTATCCTCAGTTTGGTTTTTCAATTGGCACATGTCATTGGTGAAGCCGATATGCCTTTGCCTGATTCAAAAACAGGTGATATGAAAAATTCATGGGCGGTACACCAACTCAAAACAACTGTGAATTTTTCAACCAAAAACAGAATTATTAATTGGTTTACAGGTGGATTGAATCATCAGATTGAACACCATATTTTCCCTCACATCTCTCACATTCATTACACAAAAATATCTGAAATTGTCAAAAAAACAGCGTGTGAATTCAACTTACCTTACAACGAATATAAAACTACCCGCAGTGCCATTTTTTCACACTTTAAATTTTTAAAACAAATGGGCATGCGACCTGTTTTCCTTACACCATAAGTCAATATTTTCATGTTATCTAATAGAATCAATAGTCTACCTGCCTCAGCTACTTTAGCCATGGCGGCAAAAGCCAGAGAATTAAAGAATCAAGGCATTGATATCATCGGTTTGAGTCTGGGAGAACCAGATTTCAATACGCCTGAATTTATAAAAGATGCTGCTATTAAAGCAGTAGAAGACAATTACAATTCGTATTCGCCAGTTGATGGTTATGCCGAATTGAAAGTTGCGATTTGTGAAAAATTTAATCGTGATAACTACTTAAATTACGACCCCTCTCAAATCGTTGTTTCAACAGGTGCCAAGCAATCCATTGCCAATGTATGTATGGTATTGCTAAATCCTGGAGATGAAGTTTTGTTACCTGCACCCTATTGGGTTAGTTATTCAGCGATAGCAACTTTGGCGGAGGCAGAATCCACCATTATCCCCTCCTCTATTGATGCCGATTTTAAAATTACACCTGAACAATTGGAGGCTGCCATCACCCCCAAAACCAAATTGATAATGTTCAATTCTCCCAATAATCCCAGTGGGACAATCTACTCTGAAGAAGAATATAGGGCTTTAGGAGCTGTACTTCAAAAACATCCTGACATCTATATTTTGTCAGATGAAATATATGAACACATCAACTATGGCACTTCGCATTTTAGTATCGCAGCTATACCAGAATTATACGATAGAACCATCACAGTAAATGGAGTTGCCAAGGCATTTGCCATGACGGGTTGGAGGATAGGCTACATTGGTGCTCCAGAGTGGATTGCAAAAGCTTGCAATAAAATGCAAGGACAAATGACCTCAGGGGCCAACTGCATCGCACAACGTGCCACTATTACAGCAGTATCCGCTCCTAAAAGTCAAATCCAATATATGGTCGATGAGTTTAACAATCGTAGGGGGTTGATATTGAATTTGCTGACCGAGATTTCAGGATTCAAACTCAATAAGCCTCAAGGGGCATTTTATGTATTCCCAAATGTTTCCTATTATTTCGGAAAAACCATCAGAGGAAAAACAATTGAAAATGCAAACGACTTCGCTTTATTTCTATTGGAAGAGGCCCATGTTGCAACAGTTACAGGAGAGGCTTTTGGAAATCCCAATTGCATTCGAATTTCGTATGCTGCATCTCAAGAGGAGATCAAAATGGCGGTTGAAAGAATTAAAACTGTTTTAAGCTGAAAAAGCCTCCAATTTGATGCTTTTTTTAGCCATTGATAACCTTTTCTTGGTGATTGATAGACTCTTGATGAATAGCTTTGAAAATACGACTGATAAAGTCTTCGCTCAACCCTCTTTCACCACCCTTAGACTGCATACTAGCCAAAATTTCATTCCAACGTTTGTTTTGTAAAACAGCAACATTATTATCTTTTTTTAGTTTACCAATAGATTGAGATACTTTCATACGTTTACCCAAAGAATCCAAAATAATTTGATCGCTAATGTCGATTTTTTCACGTAGAGATTCTAGTTCTTTCTGATAGCTCTCCTCATCGGTAGTTTCTTTTCTGATTTTTAAATCATTCATGATTTCTACTAAACGAGAAGGTGTCACCTGCTGTTTAGCATCACTCCAAGCATTGTCAGGATCCCAATGACTCTCGATCATCAAACCATCAAAATTCAAATCCAAGGCCTTTTGGCTCAGATCAAAAATCAAATCTCTTCTGCCAGCGATGTGAGAAGGGTCGCAAATCAATGGCATGTCTGGAAAATTGTTTTGAAATTCCACCGCAATTTGCCATTCAGGATTGTTACGATATTTGGATTTATCATATGTAGAAAATCCTCTATGGATAACCCCTAATTTTTTGATATTGGCAGAATAAAGTCTTTCCAATCCACCCATCCATAGTGCTAAATCTGGGTTAACAGGATTCTTTACCAAAACAATTTTATCAGTTCCATTTAAAGCATCGGCAATCTCTTGTACAATGAATGGACTCACAGTTGACCTTGCACCAATCCATAGGATGTCAATGTCAGCCTCTAAAGCCAATTTTACGTGGTCTTTATTAGCGACCTCTGTTGAAATCAACAATCCAGTTTGATCCTTTACCTTTTTCAGCCAATCAAGGCCTATTGCTCCCACTCCTTCAAACATTCCAGGCCTAGTTCGGGGTTTCCAAATTCCCGCTCGGTAAACTGTTACATCGGTACCCTCAAGTTCGTGTGCGATTTTAAGTACTTGTTCCTCAGTTTCTGCACTACAAGGACCTGCAATGACTAATGGGTGGTCCAATCCTAAATTATGCAGCCAACTACTCATTTCTTTACTGTTTTCCATATTTAATTCTTGGTTTTGGTTTTGGAAATGCCTTCCAAAATCTCACGAATACTATTGATTTCAACTATTTGTTGATGTAATTCGTCAAATTTATCGGCTTCCAAAAGATATTTAAATTGACTTAAGTTTTTAATGTATTGTGATAATGTACCACTTATGTTTTCTTTATTCTGCTTAAAAATAGGAATCCACATATTGGGAGAGCTTTTAGCCAAACGAACGGTAGAGGAAAAACCACTACCCGCCAAATCAAAAATCGCAGAATGATCTTTTTCTTTTTCGATTACTGTTTTACCTAACATGTATGAACTGATATGAGACAAATGGGAAACATAGGTAATGTGTTGATCATGTTCAATGGGGTCCATCTCTCTAAGGTCCATTCCTATTTTTTTGAACCAATCTTGCGCCCATTCCAATAGATCAGGACGTGTCTTTTGAGTTTCACAAAGAATTTGAATCTTGTCGCGAAATAAATCTGGCAATGCGGCAGAAGGACCCGAGTGCTCAGTGCCTGCTATTGGGTGAGTTGCTAAAAATTGTCCCCTTTTGGAGTGAAGCGCCACTTGTTCGCAAATTGCTCCTTTGGTGGAACCAAAATCCATTATTAATCCATTATCATTGACCTGATCTAATAGATCAACCAAACGCTCCATGGCTATGTCTACTGGAATCGCCAATAGGATTATATCCATTTCCTTGATCAAGTTATCCTCTAGCCTGTAGTCGATGAGTCCCAAATCAAGAGACTTCTGCAGGTTGGTCTCACTCCTGTT